>CAZDHQ010000867.1:0-2199 GCA_964505135.1 uncultured Ferruginibacter sp. | reverse complement strand
ATATCTGCGGTCTGAAGCGGTTTCCCGATCAGAATATGGCTCAAGTTAAGTTTTTTCGCGATTTCCATAACAATCGAACGAGCAGAAGAATCTTTTATATTTTTTATAGCTTTACAGTAATGCCCCGCTGAAATACATCTATCATTAAAAAAGTCGCTTTGCTACAAAATATTTTTAATATTAAGGAGCAAAGCGATGCAAGATATAAATTCTAAAGACCTTAATTGGGATGCCAAACGACGGGCTTGGAATGAAGTAATTGAGGACTTTAATAGCAGCGGTCAGAATCAAACACTATATTGTAAGCAGCGGAACATCAATAAAGATCAATTCTGCTATTATCTAAGCAGATGGCGAAAAGCTAACCGAAATGATAATTCGCAAAATCAAACCAGAATGTCTTTTTTACCCGTTGAGATAAATTCCCCGCAAGGGAAATGTATGCTCAATATTGGTAATGGTGTCAGCTTAGAATTGCCAGATGGTATATCCATAGAACATTTATCAGCATTAATTCTTAATTTAAGGAAAAACCTATGCTGATGTGCTCACCTGATGTACAGGTTTGGATAGCTGCTGAAGCCATTGATATGCGTAAGGGCTGTTTTCGATTAGCTGCTTTGGTTCAGCAAGATTTTGAACTGGACCCAAAGAATAGCCATCTTTTTGTATTTTTTGCTCGAGGCAACAGGAAGGTAAAATTGTTGCAATGGGACCGTAATGGTTTTGTCTTAACCTACAAATGCTTGGCCGATGGCCGTTTCAGACCCCCAAAAGTGGGGGGAAAGAAATATAAAGTAAGTCTGTCGGACTTAAATTTGTTGTTGGAGGGTATCGATTTAATCCATAAACAGCGACTAAAGGCAGTTTAAGCCATAGATCACCCCAAGAATAGCTAAAAGATCACAGACAAACGCTAGGCTAAGAGGTATCCTAGCCTAGCTATGGATATGACAGAACTGCTTGAGTTATTAGCAAGCAAAGAAAAGCAAAATACACAATTAACTGAAGAGCTTCGGGCTCAGAGATTGTTAGTAGAGAAGCTGCAAATTCAGCTAGAGAGTCTCTTACGTATTTTATATGGTAAGAAATCAGAAAAGAAAAAATCAACTGAAGAAAATAACAAAGAAAAGAATGGTAATCCAAACCAGAATTCAAACAAAACGGACTCTGATTCTGACAATGGGGCTGGCAGGAAAAAATTACCTGAGAATTTAGAACGTGAAATAATAAAGTATGAATTGCCGGAATCGGAACGCGTCTGTAAGCTTTGTGGTAATATTTGCCATTGTATAGGTAAAGTAATCAGCGAACAGTTAGAATTTATTCCGGCCAGATTATATGTAAAAGAGCATAGACGATACAAATATGGTTGTCGCAATGGTTGTGAAGTTAAAATCGCTGCTATGCCAAAACAACCGATTCCAAAAGGGATCCCAGGCCCTGGATTGTTAGCTGAAATTTTGATTAATAAATATCAGGATGCATTACCTCTCTATCGTCAATCTTTACGTTTTAAACGTCATGGTATCGAACTTCCAGATTCTACCCTGTGCGACTGGGTATCTGATGTGGCAAATTTATTAAAGCCTTTAAAAGATTTACTGCATAAAGATATTATTAAGAACATTAAAATCCACACTGATGATACTCCGGTTCCAGTATTGGCCAAAGGTAAAACTAAAAAAGGCCGTCTTTGGGTTTATGTAGGGGATGGAAAATGTGGTCCAGCTTGTACAGTTTATGATTACTCAGCTTCTCGTTCTCAAACAGTTCCGGTAGCATTTTTAACTGGGTTTAAAGGGTATCTACAAGCCGACGCCTATCCTGGGTACGATATCATTTATAATACAGGTGAGGTTATTGAAGTCGGATGTATGTCTCATTGTAGAAGGAAATTCTTTGAAATAGCTGAGACCATTCCTGGAGAATCATTAGCCAAAGATGCCTTGAATAGGATAGCTAAAATTTATGAAATCGAAGCTAAATGTCGAGGCATGCATTATCAACAGAGGTACTATTACCGGAAAAAACATTTAAAGATAATCTATTATCAGTTTCATCGATGGTTGGTTCGTAATAAAAAAAGAGTGATACCTAATACCCCAATTGAAAAAGCTATTAATTATGCTTTAAATCATTGGCGCGCTGTACAGAATGTATTTGCTGACGGTCGTCTTGAAGTGGATAATAACATAG
>CAZDHQ010000866.1:0-2199 GCA_964505135.1 uncultured Ferruginibacter sp. | reverse complement strand
TGGGAATATCAAAATATCCTTATGATTGGCTGTTGTTTGTTTTTAAACCGGGAAAAACAAATGATCACCGCCCTTCAAATCAGCATGGCAGGGATTTATTTTTTTAGTGGCCTCAGTAAATTTCATGCTGCATTTATTCACGATATCTGGCTCAGAATGATATTAAATAAATGGCTGCACATACATACCAACAATATCATTCTCATTCGCATGGGCTATGCACTTGCATTGATAGAAGTGGCAGCAGCTACTGGCCTGTATTTTAACCGCTGGCGAAAAACAGCCATGATCACATTAATAGTAATGCACTGTTTTATTTTGATCATGCTTGGGCCATGGGGAATTAATTTTAACAAGGTGGTATGGCCCTGGAACCTGGTAATGATATGGCTGCTCTTTAAACTTTTTTATAAAAATCAGTTAGCACCTGAATGCCTATTTTTTAAACAACCTTTTGCGTGGGTTATTATTGCCTGCTACTGTATACTTCCCTTTTTGGGATTGATCAATAGATGGGATCATTACCTTTCTTTTAATTTATACAGCGGCGGCCTCAGGCAACTTTATATTTGTACAGATGATGCGATTGTAAAACAACAACTTGGCAAATATCTTATTAATACAAGCAACAGCCCAATCCCCTGCCCGCAATCTATCTCCAGCTTTTCATGGGCAATGAGCACAACTAACACACCCGGTTATCCGGAGCAAAGAGTTTTTGTTTCCATTGCAAAATATATTCAGAAGAAATTCCCTGGGGCAGATGTAAAATTCTATTTGTACACTCCGGGATTTAGAGCGCAAGTGGAAGCATTGCAACTAACAAATAACCGGGAGCACTGATACAACACCGATCTTACAATTCATGCACACTTTAATGCAGTTGAATTAAACTGCTGTTCCCTTCCTAACCACTGCAACGTAGTTTTATCAGCATAAATAATAATGGATATGAAATACGTATTTGTCGGCATGGCATTGCTATTGTTTTGGTCAACAACTACTGCGCAGGTAACAATCAAAGGCGACCAGATTCCAGCATTTCTTGAACGAATGCCGGCACTACCTTCCACGCTGGATGAAGCGTATAAGGCCATGTATCCTAAAACCAAAAAGCCGCCTTACCAACGCTACCAGGATTCACTGACGGCAGCCATCAATACACTTGCTGTAGAGGCAGCCGGTAAAAGCTACCTGTTAATGGCAATGGCCGACAGAATGAGACAGGACAACAACAAATTTGACCGTATTCACAATCAATTGCCCAGTGATAAAGACCTGGAAAACAGGATGAGTGCTATTAACAGCTCCTTTTTTAGTGAATCAAGTGCCTGGACACGGAACCTGGGAAATGCCTATGACTCTATCAACAAACTAAACTATCCTTCCATTAAACGGGCCGGGTTGCATTTACAACTATATCAAAAAGAACTGGTGCACTATATAAAAAAGATAAAACAAATTTTACTGGAGACAAATGCCTACATGAACAAAAGAGGATTCAATACAGTATTGGATAACCATGATAGCTCCAATAAATATTATGTCCAGTTGCTTGAAGTAAGAGGTTTAATGTATGATCGCATCCAGAAAGTATTACAACAGGTAACAGCCACATGGATATATGCCGCAGACATGGTGGATATATGTAAAAGATATCCTGATTCCTGTAAATAGATCAGGCAGTAAAACAATGTTGATAGCGCAAATTCCCATACGTCGAACAGCAAAAGCTAGCTAACTATACCGGTCATTCCTCCACGGATAAGCGGTACTAGAATAGCCTCTCTCTTCCCAAAAACCCAGGCGGTTTTCTGTCATAAACTCAATGCGATTGATCCATTTGGATCCTTTCCAGGCATATAGCTGCGGTGTGATCATTCTTACAGGCCCACCATGTTCTCTTGCCAGGGGCTTGCCTTCTGCAGTATGTACTAACAATACATCTGGTTTCAATGCTTCTGCTAAAGCCAGGTTGGTACTGTATTCATCATAGCCATAGCACATAATATGCGTAGCATTTTCTTTAGGTAATACCAATGCTGCCAGGTCAATAAAACGTACACCTGCCCATTGAATATCCAGCCTTGACCAGGTGGTGACACAATGAAAATCGGATTCATCATTGCTTTGCGGCAGGGCCATAAAATCATCCCAAGATAATGTTACCGGGTGTTCTACTGCGCCGTCTATTCGCAG
>CAZDHQ010000865.1:0-2202 GCA_964505135.1 uncultured Ferruginibacter sp. | reverse complement strand
TGATCACCACTTTACCTTCTTCCAGATATTCTTTTAAAAACTGTTTAATAGTTGGAATCACATCCTGCCAATCATCTGTTTCGTTGGTTTTAGTAAGCGTGATAAAATTACTTGCTATAAAAACAGATTTTATAAATGGGAATGTAAATAGCTCCTGCGCTAAAGGAGAGGGCGCTGCACTTTGCTCATCAGGAAAATCGATACTCTTACCCGGATATAGTAATTTGTTCGCTACAAACTTCATCGTCTCCGGGTTCGGCGTCATTTCTGTGTAGATACTGATAATTGGGCTTCCTGTCTTAATCATATTTTTACATTTATCAAATTCGATACAAATTTAGCACATTGATCTTTTATTTTTCCTATCTGGTCAGCGCTGTAAAGCCTCACGACTCAATTATTTCCTATCTCGAAACCACTGCCCGGCTTAGTTTTACCATTTGTTTACCAATTAAACACGCCATATGAAAAGATGTTCTATAACTTTGAATACTCCAAATGCATAATATATGCTTAGAAATAGCCTGCTGCTAGTCTCTCTTTTTTTGATGATTGCTGGTGTGTCACTTGCACAAAAAGTAAAAAGAAAAGGCGTTACACCAATTGATGTTTCAAAGAATAAACGCAATCCTCAGGATCCGGTACCGGTTTTTACTACCGACCAGTTTGTAGGTAAATGGCAGGAAATTAAGAGATCCTATAAAGGCCAGGCAGATCTTAGATTTAAGGATACAATCTATCTCAATTTTGTGAGCAATAATAAAGTGATTACCAGGAGCGGTATGCAGTCTAACATGGAAGGAGAGGTAGCTATAGAAAGCCCGGGTAATATATTACTGGCTGCTGCTGACGTATATACTATTCTCTCTTTGAATGACAGCATTGCTGTGTTGGACAACCAGGAAGATCTGGTGCACACATTTAAAAAAACCAACCAGTTTATTTTTGAAAACTATGGAAAAACACCTGTGCAACAGGATGAATATAAAACACCGGTTATTGCTAACATCAGTCAGCTTATGGGTAAATGGAGTGTTTACAGG
The DNA here is from genome assembly GCA_964505135.1 of uncultured Ferruginibacter sp. Classification (GTDB taxonomy): domain Bacteria; phylum Bacteroidota; class Bacteroidia; order Chitinophagales; family Chitinophagaceae; genus Ferruginibacter. The sequence continues at coordinate 1,159 of CAZDHQ010000865.1, read as the reverse complement.
AAGGTTGCTAAGCCTGGTGTTATCAATCCTCCTACTAATATCGTCAGTTATTTAAAGATTGCCCAAAAAACAGGAGAGAATACAGCTACCGGCGAAATAAGTTTTTATCAAACAGACCAAACCAAGCAAGCTCCTTGTATAGTAAAAATTGCCGGAACTATGCTTACAGTTACCGCTAGCAAGGATACCTGGCAGTTTAATATCTATAAAGCTGATGCTAAAGAATTTGTTTTTGGAGATCCTGAAGTGATGCTTTATTTTGCCAAACCTCTCTGATAACCTAAGTAAAAGGCACTTTATGATGCCCGTTTCCATTTTTGTTTTTTGAAAAAAACAAGTTGAAGTTTTTTCGCCTTAACCTGTTTTAAGACAGCCCCAAACCACACGAATAGCTATGATCAAAGCAGCTCAACATCGTTCATCAAATCATGATGCACAGTTTTTTAAAGCAGTGCACCGTTTTCAGTTTTTATCTATCGCTACAAAAGAAGGGATATGGGAGTATGACTTCGTTAATAAAAATGCTTTTTACAATGAAGGCATGATTGATCTTTTTGGCTATCCGCTTGAAGAAATGTCTGACAATGAAAGCTGGTGGCGCAATAATTTACATCCCCAGGATAAAGCAAGAGTAATAAGTGAAGTGGATGATGTAATAGCTAGCAACAATTCCGTTTGGTGGGGTAAGTACCAGTTTCGTTGCAAAAATGGCTCTTATAAATTAATACTGGACCGGCTGTTTGTAGTGAGAGACAAAAAAGGAAAAACGCTGAGGTTAATTGGTACTATGCAGGATCTTACAGAGATTGATGAGCTGCAGCAGGAACTGGATAACATTAGGCGGCAGCACCATATCAATATGATGAAGGCGATTTTTCAGGCAGAAGAAAATGAAAGGAAAATCATCAGCGAAGAATTAAATGAAAACATTAACCAGGTATTGGCTGCAATCAACATGCACCTGGCACATGCTAAAATCCATATCAATCCAAAAGGACTGAGCTGGTTACAGGAAGCACAGCATTTGTTATTGGATTCTATTTCGGGTATTCGTAGTATTTCAAAAAGGCTTTCTCCCATTATACTTAAAGAACTGGGATTAAAAATTGCACTGAACGATCTTATCCAGGATTCGCAGAAAATTAAAGATATCCACTAC
>CAZDHQ010000864.1:0-2202 GCA_964505135.1 uncultured Ferruginibacter sp. | reverse complement strand
GTATCTATGCCTAAAGCTTCGCAAATCTTTTTTGCCGCATTTTGTAAGTCATCTTCTATTTGGAAAAAATAGTGTTCTATCATCTTTTTTAGATTATTTCTTTTTGGGTTTAAAAGCAGCTGGTGTTATATCTCGTCCTAATATTTTTGACCACTTTTCAGACCATTCCCTTAGTGCTGGGTATCTTTCCAGTAATTTATCAGGGTGTATGAAATCGGGACGTGCTTTACCACCTGTTAATGGTATATCCTCCTTCAAAATTACAAAAGCGTCAATATCGCTAGGTTTTTTTCCTCCCCATCTGAAGGGATTTCCAGTTCGCCAAGATTTTCCCGTTACAGAACTACCCTGAACGCCTATTTCCTCAAACTTGATACCTGACTTTTCTAAAGCTACCGCGAACTCTTCGCCAACCTTAACAAACTGTTCAGCACTTTTGAATCCTTTAGGGATGGTTGATAACCCTTTAGCTTCTTCGCCGCCAGGAACGGCGAACATCAACACCTCAAATCCTAGAGCACCTATCGCTTTCTCATCGCCCTTACTAGCTTTTTTTACCAGGGTTCCATATTCATCAAGCACGGCTTTTCCAGCTCCTACTATTTCATTTACTGTTCCTTGCAAGCTTTTGTTTTCCTGAAGAGCTCTTTTGGGATTGATTCCACCCATAACGGGTAGATTGTTCTTGTCAGTAACTTCTTTGTAAGCTTGTTTCAAAAATTGCCCAATACCCTTTACGTCTTTCACGGCTTGCTCTGTTGCGCCTTGTCTAACTTTTTTTAAATGAGTAGTTCCAAACATTTTCTTTTCTAACCACTCATATACATACCAATAGAACTCACCACCATCTAAATCAATTCCCGCAATTGGATTATTACCAGCAAATTGGTACGGAGTTAATTGAGGATAGGATTTAGTTAGAGGATCAATACTCAAAAACTTACCCGCCCTCGGGTCATAAATCCGCATACCATAATCCTGTTGCCCACCCTCCACATTCTTCACATCATTATCGTTTTCTTCGCCATTAAACCCAAATCTATAGCTGCTTCCGGAAGTGTACTTTCGTCCCGGCATTAGCATCCCAAAGGGATATTCAATGAACTACTAAAGAAGTTGGATATTATCTATTAATAATATTGGCTTAATCAATACAATAGAAAAATTAAATTAGTGACTATTTGTTCAGTTCAACATCAAGTTCCGTAAAGTCTAAGCACGGGCCTCAAACAAACGATACTTGTTTAAAAGTTTCTGGATGATTTTCTATTTAAAAATGATCCGCTAAAAACTGCTGAGCAGGTAGATCGACCGGTGCTATTCAAATTTAACTATGTATCACAAATCATGTTTGAGCCAAGTTATTCTCGGCATCGGAACTATTCCAACTGATAATCTTCAGGGGGCTCATTCCCGAAAAATAGAGTATCGATAATACATTTTAAGTCTGGTTTAGAACTAAAATAGTTTTCAAAAATCGTTTCTTTACCTTCAAAATTAAATTGCTCTATTTCCCAGGTATTTTGATTTTTAACTAATCGAATTGTGAAACAAGCATTCTCTACATAAACAACGGCATAAAGTCGCTGTTTTGAATCCCGTTTTGCTTTATCTAAATGTTCAAAATCGGTAAAGCCTAATCGTTTTAGAAATTGTTCAGTAAACACAGATTATTTTTTAAAAAGTACATCAACTGAAGTATAAACACCTTTAGAATCTTTTACTGATGATGATAGAACTTCGGCATTTGTAAACCCTAATATTTTTGCATTATCGCCAGTAAATGTTCCCAACGCAGCCTCAGAAAGCGACTTTCCTTCGGATAACAACTGATTAAATTTATTCAAATTTGAAGGCATACTTTGCCTCCAAGTACCTCGAATAGCAGAAATTTTATCAAAATTATTATTTACATATTCGAATAAGGAACGAAAAATATCATTTCCTCTGCCACTAAATTCTGTTCCTTTTGTCTTAATTGATAAATTCAATTCTCCGTACGCTAACCACCCTCGCCCAACACTCTTATTATTCACATCTCTTATAACAGCAACCCCATCTTCTTCAGTAATCTTAATAAGGTTTTGTTTATTCGCCTCAACCGCTAATTCTTTTTGTGCACTTTCAATAGCCACTTTATTTTTTATTACCTGCTGTTCTAATACTGTGGCGGCATTTGGCTTTGCTGCAATTGTAAAACTT
>CAZDHQ010000863.1:0-2216 GCA_964505135.1 uncultured Ferruginibacter sp. | reverse complement strand
GGTACGGGGGAACCGGGTCTTGCCATTGCATCTAAATTGAAGGGAGGAAAAGTTATTATTACTGATCTTGCAGAAGACATGCTGGCAATAGCGCAGGAGCATGCTGCACAGAGAGGAATTAAAAATATAGAAACCCGTGCATGTGATGTTTGCGAACTTCCATTCGCCGACAATACATTTGATGCGATCAGTTGCAGGTTCGGTTTTATGTTCTTCCCTGATATGTTATTAGCTGCCAAAGAAATGGTACGTGTGCTGAAGCCAGGCGGAAGAATTGCCACCGCCGTTTGGAATGTTCCTGAAAAAAACTTTTGGGTTACAGCTATCATGGATACAATCAATAAAAACATGGAATTGACTCCTCCGCCTCCCGGTTCGCCAGGAATGTTCCGTTGTGCAAAAGAAAATTTGATGTCAGATTTATTCCGGCAGGTTGGATTTAAAAATATTGCTGTAAAAGAAGTGGCCGGAGCGTTGAATTGCAGAACAACTGAGGTTTATTGGAATATGATGACCGAAGTAGGTGCTCCTATTGTTGCTGCCCTAAGCAAAGCAGATGAAGCAACGAAAGAGAAAATAAAAAAAGAGGTATTTGATGTAGTCAATAAAAAATATCCTGGAGGTGATTTTAAGATTGATTCAAGTGCGCTGGTGATTTATGGTGAGAAATGATTTGGTAAAATAAAAGTTAGAATTAAATAGAACGCATAATAAAAGGTTGTCGTAAAATTGGAAAGCAGAATAACAATCGGCGGTTGTATCAGTAAAGTCTATCAGAACGCAATTAAAACATATTAAATGGATATTTTAGAAAAGAACAAAGCAGTGGTGAGGCAATTTAATAAGGAAGTGATTGAACAACGTAATAGGGAAACCTTCGATGCAATGATGGATAATAACTTTATTAACCAAACCGCACCTCCAGGCTCCAATGGTCCGGAGGGCATGTGGAATACGTTCAATCATATTTTAAAGCCGGCATTTCCAGACTTGAAAGTGGAAATCTATGATCAGATTGCAGAGAACGACAAAGTAACAACCAGGAAAGCAATTGTTGGAACACACAAAGGTGTGCTTATGGGAATAGAGCCTACAGGAAAACAAATTAAAATTGATGTAATTGACATCGTAAGGCTGAAAGATGGAAAATACGTTGAGCATTGGGGTATTAACAGCTTACAGTCTGTTCTTACGGAACTTAAAAAAGGTTGACAAAACAAGCGCTCCATTCAGCATTGATTCTGGCTGCACATTCAACCGGTAACCTCATAACAATTCATGTACCTTCGGCTCAGGAATTGCTCTTTAGCCAGCCGGTCGTTCAAAGCATTTATTGACCTACTTCGCAAGTGGCTGGTCGTTAGCGGTTAGGCTAAACGGCAATTGAGTGAATAAAAAAAGTATATGTCAATAACAAAACAGGAAGAACTTATTGGCATGCAAAAAGCCAGTGAAGCGGTTGCTTACACACTTAAAGAAATGCGTAATTACGCCAGGCCCGGCATCACAACGAGACAGTTAGACAACTGGGGTGCCAAGATACTTTCAGACTTCGGCGCAAAGTCAGCACCTTATTTAACTTATGGTTTTCCAGGCTGGACTTGTATCAGTGTAAACAATGAGTTTTGCCATGGTATTCCTTCTGATAAAAGAGTATTACAAGAAGGCGATCTGGTTAATATTGATGTGTCTGCTGAGCTTGATGGTTTTTGGTCAGATAATGGTGGCTCATTTATTCTTGGAGAAGACATTAATCAACATCAAAAACTGGTGGATGCATCAAAAGAAATTTTACAACAGGCCATCAATCGTATTAAAGGCGGAGTAAAAATTTCCGACGTGGGATACCTGATTGAAACAGCAGCTAAAAAAAGAGGATTCAAAGTGATTAAAAATCTTGGAGGACATGGTATCGGGAGAAATTTACATGAACAGCCTAACGAAATAATGAACTATAAAAATCATTTGGATCAACGGCGGTTTACGAAAAACTCAGTGGTTGCCATTGAAACGTTTATTTCTACAACCTCGTCTTTTGCCACAGAACTTAATGACGGCTGGACAATGGTTGGTAATAGGGGTGGTTTTATGGCACAACATGAACATACTATTGTTGTAACAGACGGGAAGCCTATTATACTAACTGAAATGAACGAAATTTTGAACTGACGAAAGACCCGAACCGATAAGAAGTGGTTTACTGCAGGGGGTATCAC
>CAZDHQ010000862.1:0-2227 GCA_964505135.1 uncultured Ferruginibacter sp. | reverse complement strand
CAACCAGGCAGCAGATAAAAGGCCCGGTCTAATTTTACTGGATATAGACCTTCCAGGTATTACAGGAATTGAATTGGTACAGAAAATTAGAAAGTACGAGAACATGACGCTTACACCCGTAGTAATGTTTTCCACTTCAGACAATCCTGCCGATGTTAAAAAAAGTTACGACTATGGTGCCAATGCCTATGTGATAAAACCAATGGGCATAGAGCCATTGGCCAATTCATTGAAGAGCATGTATAATTTCTGGATCAACTTCAATTACTCCAAAAGCAAATACAATTGAAAAAAATTTTTATCCTGGATGACGATACCGATGTGATTGAAGTATTGAAGCAAATTCTTGATCATCAATACGAGGTTGTTTGTAAAACGGATGCAGGGGACGTTTTTGGAGCCATCACCACTTTTAACCCTGACCTAATTTTAATGGATAATTTTATTGGCGAACAAAATGCCGCAGATGTAGTCATTCATCTTCGTCAATCAAATCCATCTTTTGATGTTCCGATTATTTTATTTTCTGCAGCGTCAAATATCAGTGATATAGCAACCGCCGTAGGCACTACCGGTCATTTGGCCAAACCAGCCAGCATACAGGAAATAAGGGAATATGTAAAACGTTTTATTGATTAGCGTTTCAGGAATGATCGATATATAAGCAAATGCTGGCTGAATATGCCGGCATTATTTTTTACCTATTGGCTAAGATTTAACATTTAAATCCCAAAATAAATTTTGGTTATTACGAAAAGTTCGTAGATTTACGAAAAATTCGTAGAGATGGAAAAATTAACCCATGCCGAAGAAGAAACCATGCAGGCCATTTGGCGTACAGGCGAGGCTAATGTAAAATCCTTTATGGCACACCTGGATGAAAGCCTGCCCTATACTACCGTTGCATCTACTGTAAAAAACCTGGAGAAGAAAGGCTATATCAGCGGCAGAATGGCTGGCAACACTTACCTGTATAAACCATTGGTAACGGAAGAAGCTTATAAGAAAAAATTTATGGGCAAAGTGGTAAAAGAATATTTTGATAACTCTTATAAGGAGCTGGTGAATTTCTTTGTGGAGCAGAAAAAGTTATCTGCAAAAGAGTTGAAAGAAATCATCAGTATGATTGAAAAGGGAAATAAATAATCAAAATCATTTTATGCCATTCATCTTCTTATACATCATTAAGCTGTCTGTCTGCCTTGCAGTGGTATATCTTTTTTATCGCCTGGTATTGCAGCGGCTCACTTTTTATAACTGGAACCGGTATTACCTGTTGCTGTATACGGTGGCTTCTTTTTATTTACCGCTAATAGATGTATCAACTGTTTTAACCAAAAACAATTTGCAATCAACAAAGCTGGTGCAGTGGGTGCCAGCTTTGGGAAGCTTAGATGAAACAGGCGCTACAAAAAGCGTTACGCATCTTTTCACTATCGACAATATGGCATTACTGCTTTTACTAACGGGAACGGCTATAGCAACTATACGGCTATGCCTGCAGTTTATTTCACTCAACAGGCTTAAGAAAAAAGCTTCGGTGATGTATGTAGATGATTTAAAACTTTACCAGGTAGATGGTGACATTATGCCTTTCTCCTTTGGTAATTCCATTTTTATTAATCGTAAACTGCACAGTGAGGCTGAGTTACAGGATATCGTGTTGCATGAATTTATCCATGTAAAACAGCAGCACAGTATTGATATTGTTTGCGCTGAAATTGTGTGTGTGCTTAACTGGTTTAATCCCTTTGCATGGCTGATAAAAAAAGCCATTCGCCAAAATCTTGAATTTATTGCAGATGAGCAGGTGCTGCAAAATGGTATCTCAAAAAAAGATTACCAGTACCTGCTGCTGAAAGTTACCGGCAATGCACAATTCAGCATTGTTGCTCCATTTAATTTTTCTTCACTTAAAAAAAGAATAGCCATGATGAACAAAATGAAAAGTGCCAGGGTGCACTTAATTAAATTTCTCTTTCTGGTGCCGCTGGCGGCAGTAGTATTGCTAGCTTTTAGAAATAAGCTAAAGGATCCTGCTACCCCAGCAATAAAAGATGACAAGGTAAGTATTGCCGGGTTAATAGTAGATGCATCTACCCGGCAACCGCTTGCAGGCGCAACAATTTATTGCAAAGAAAGAAATGTAAAAACTGTTACTGATGCAAACGGGTATTACCTTTTACAAATTCCTTTTACCAGGGAAGAACTTCAATTTAGCTTGTTG
>CAZDHQ010000861.1:0-2230 GCA_964505135.1 uncultured Ferruginibacter sp. | reverse complement strand
TGAAGTGGCTAATATTATCACTGCTCAGTTTTTGTTTTTAGAAAGTACCGACCGCACACGTGACATACAGATGTATATCAATAGTCCTGGTGGTAGTGTGTATGCAGGCCTTGGTATGTACGACACCATGCAGTTTGTTACACCTGATATTTCTACCATTTGCACCGGTATGGCAGCCAGTATGGCACAGGTGCTTTTATGCGCAGGTGCAAAAGGCAAGCGTACTGCATTAAAGCATAGCCGTATTATGATGCACCAGCCAAGCGCAGGTGCCGGTGGACAGGCTTCTGATATCGAAATCACTGTAAACGAGGTAAAAAGAATTAAAAGAGAGCTCTACGAAATTACCGCAGCACATACAGGCCAATCTGTAGAAAAGATAGCGGAAGACAGCAACAGGGATAAATGGATGACCGCAACAGAGGCAAAAGACTATGGCATGGTGGATGAAGTGCTTACCATCAATCCACGCAAAATCAAGAAAGATTAAACCTTATTGAATAAATTATCAGTTAAGATTATGAATAAGATGTTTCGTTTTAAGAATGATGATGAAGAAACGCCAAAAGAGGCGCCTGAGAATCCGATGGAAAGAATGATGAGCAGCTGGCAGTTTGATAAAAAATTTATTGAGCAGCGCAAGATATTTTTATGGGGTGTGGTGGATGACAAAAGCTCCAAAGATTTAACAGCAAGATTGCTTTACCTGGAAGCAATTGATCCGGGGAAAGAGATTACGTTTTATATCAGCAGCCCGGGTGGTATGGTAACAAGTGGCATGGTGGTATACGATACCATGCAGATGATCAGCAGCCCGGTGAGCACTGTGTGTATGGGTATGGCGGCCAGCATGGGTAGCATCCTGTTAAGCGGTGGTACTAAGGGAAGACGTTTTATATTCCCACATGGCGAAGTGATGATTCACCAGCCAAGTGGTGGTGGACAGGGAACCAGTGCTGATTTGGAAATTATGGCAGAGCAAATCCGCAAGACAAAGGAAATGGGTGCCAAAATTTTAGCAGAAAACTGTGGCCAGCCTTTTGAAAAAGTGATGAAAGATTTTGACCGTGACTATTGGATGGATGCAAAAGAATCTATTGCTTACGGTATTGTAGATGGTGTTTTGGATAAACTTTAATTTGAGGGTTCTATAAAGTAAAAGCTGCGAACATTTGGTCGCAGCTTTTTTATTTGGTGGAGTTTCTGTTAACTACTATGTGTGTTGTTGGCACACCTATTCACTACAATTACAATAAGGAAATCTTACATCAAATCTTCCCTCGGTAATTTTAATGGTTCTGGGATCGCCCTGCAGTCTGCTAAATAATGTAAAAGCGAAAGTCCCGGAAACGATATTCCCCATTGAATCGATTTTAGTAATGGTAAAATGATATCCTTTTAAGCTAGGCTCGTAAGGTAATCCGAAATCATTCCGATCTTCGTCCAAAAAGGAAATTGTCATTGAGTCTATATAATTTCCTGGTTTTGTTATCTTGATCCAGGAATAGATAGATATAAGCGAAGATTTGGAGCCGTTCTCGTTTGTTGCGCCGAAAGAGATTTGAGGAGATCTTATATTTGGTAATACTAACCCCTGGTATTCAGCTTCTTCACAAGGATTGCCAAAATTCTTGCATTTAGCGTATGGTGTCCATACCTTACCATCCAATTTAAAACCAAAAGTATTTTTACCTTGCTGAGTAGCATCTGGGAGAGTACTAGCTACAGGCTTACTTTTTTTACATCCCTGAAATAAAAAGCAGAAAAAACTAAACGCTAAAAAAGGGAAAAAGAATATTTTTTTCAATTGGCGGGTTTTTAGTTCCTTGAAGTTAAAGCAAATTCTTCCCGAATCGAAATTTTCCTGGGATGCTTAACTAAATAAAGTGTTGTTATCACCGAGCGTTTTTATCTTACCCAAATGGGTATAAGCCTTCGCTGTTACTTCTCTTCCCCTGGCAGTGCGATGCAGAAATCCTTCCTGTATTAAGAAGGGTTCATACACTTCTTCCAATGTTCCGGGTTCTTCACCCACCGCTGTGGCAATGGTATTGATGCCCACAGGGCCGCCTTTAAATTTATCGATAATGGTATTTAAAATGCGGTTGTCCATATCATCCAGGCCATATTCATCCACATTCAATGCTTTTAATGCATGTTTTGTAATGCCGAGATCAATTTCACCATCATTCAATACCTGCGCAAAATCCCGCACCCTTCTTAATAATCC
>CAZDHQ010000860.1:0-2240 GCA_964505135.1 uncultured Ferruginibacter sp. | reverse complement strand
GCAGCAGTAAAGCATGCAGGCTGGAAACAAGGGTGATAGGAGCAGATGTAAATCCTTACCTGGCAATGGCTGCCTGCCTTGCTGCAGGTTTGTATGGGATAAAAAATAAATTGCAGTTAAAACAACCTGCCACTATCGGTAACGGGTATGCGGATTATTCCAATGGCACGCTACCTGCTACATTGATTGAAGCCACCAAACAAATGAAGACTTCTAAAGTAGCGGCTGAATTATTTGGTGCTGCCTTTACAGAACATTTTACGCTGACAAGAGAGTGGGAGTGGCGCCAGCATTTAAAGCACGTTACAGACTGGGAGTATAAAAGATATTTTGAGATTATTTAATAGCTTACATCGTTAAATCACGTTATGAAATTCGACAAAATTTATCAGTACAATTTTCCAACAACTATTCGTTTTGGCGCAGGCTCAAGTAAAGAACTGGGCGATTATTTAAAACAAAATAACCTTTCATCTCCGCTGGTTGTTACGGATAACACCGTAGCACAACTGGATTTTTTTAAAGCCATCATCATTTAAAAAATAAAAATATTGCTCCGGAGGTTTTTTCTGATATACATAAAAACCCGGTGAAGTCAGATGTATACAAAGGCACTGATGTGTATGACAGCACTAAACGTGATAGTATCATCGGCATTGGCGGAGGCGCTGCACTGGATGTGGCAAGGGCCATTGTATTAAGAGTAAATCACCGGGAAGATTTGTTTAAATACGATGACTTAATTGGGGGTGATGTTTATGTAACCAATGATGTTCCTCATTTTATTACCATCCCTACTACAGCAGGTACAGGAAGTGAAGTGGGCAGAAGCGCTATCATTGCAGATGATGAAACGCACCAGAAAAAAATTCTTTTCTCACCAAAGCTGTTAGCTAAAATTGTTTTTGCAGACCCGGTATTAACCATGGAGCTGCCACCCTTTATTACTGCAGCTACGGGCATGGATGCACTCACCCATAATATGGAAGCATACGTAGCAAAAATGCCGCATCCCATGTGTGAGGGAATTGCACTGGAAGGCATATCGCTGATTAACCAATCACTGGAAACCGCAGTAAACAAACCTGATTTAGAATCAAGAAGTAAAATGCTGATTGCATCATTAATGGGTGCAGTGGCATTTCAAAAAGGTCTGGGCGTGGTACATTCTTTAGCACATCCGTTGTCGTCCCTATTAGATACACATCATGGCCTGGCCAATGCGGTGAATATTCCTTATGGGATGGAATTCAATATTGAAGGCTTTGAAGACAAATTCAAACGCATTGCAAGAACACTGGAACTGAAAGAAGATACAGGTGAAGCAGTAGTAAAATATTTATTTGACCTGAATTCAAAAGTAAACATACCACACCGATTAAGAGATATCGGCGTAAAGCAGGAGCATATTGAAACCCTGGCTGATTTGGCTATCGCTGATTTTGCACATCCCAATAATCCAAAGCCGGTAAGTCGTGAAGATTTTAGAGCGCTTTACAGCAAAGCATTGTAGTTATTTATGAAAAAGAAAATCGGCATTAGTTTTACCAATACGAATTTTCAGCATTACTGGAACTGGATTACTCCCCATGATCTCCGGGACGATCTTGAACTGGTAGAATTATCCTTTAAAAAAATAACACCGCAGACATTTATTCCTGTGATGCTTTTATACTTACAGGCGGTGTGGACGTGGATCCTTCTTTTTACAATGGTGAAAGAGAATACAACAACAGCCCGGATGAGCATGAGCCTAAGAGAGACATTTTTGAAGAAAAAATTTATCGCTACTCACAATTGAATAAGCTGCCACTGCTGGGCATCTGCCGTGGTATGCAGTTGGTAAATGTGTTGCAGGGCGGTAAACTGATACAGGATTTAGACAGCAATAATGAGCGGCATAAGAAAGAAGAAGCAGATAAAGAACATACCATCATCGCCGGTGAAGGCACCTTGCTCCACCAAATTGCAGGATCTGTTTCCGGCCATGTAAACAGTGCACATCACCAGTCCATTGATCCCAATGCAATCGGCCAAAACCTGAAAGTAAATGCGTACGATGACGATGAGGAGAAAATAATAGAAGGGCTTGAATTTGATGACAAGACCAACAAAGCATTTATGCTCTGTGTGCAATGGCACCCGGAACGAATTAAAAACAAAGAAGAAAATCCTTTTTCGGAAAATTTGAAGAAACAATTTTTATCAGCAACCAGGCAAACAAATATGAAGAAGCTTAT
>CAZDHQ010000859.1:0-2244 GCA_964505135.1 uncultured Ferruginibacter sp. | reverse complement strand
ATTGATGCGGCTAATCGAAGATGCACCTAAAGTGAGATCAGTTCCTGCATTTACTGAATAATTTATACCGGCTATAAAACTCATATTATTGTTGGTAGTTATTTTAAGTCTGCCATCTGATGATATATCAGTAGTACCTCCTGTGGAGATATTGGTATTCGATCCCGTGGTAATAAGTAAGTTAGCACCAGTAGTAAAAGAGCAAGAACTGCCATTGGTAACCGTCAAATTAAGTGCAGAAGTAATGTCTGTATTTTTTGCGGCTGATAAAGCAATATTGCCATCGGTGGAAGTTATATTTACATTGTTGCCGCTTAGGTTTAAGTCACCGCCGCCTGCGTCTATAGTGATACCGTTAGTACCATTGGCTGCTACAATCCGGATACCGCCATTGGCAGAAACTACAATTCTGTTTTGGCCTGCTATTATTTCTACACTATCGTTACTGCTTTGAATACTGATGGGATTACTCGTAGCACGAATACCACCAACAGGATTGGTGACACCAGCCACATACAAACCATCTGCTGGTGCTGCTGCGGCAGAACCAATGGTAGTACCGCCATTTGAATTCACCCTTAATTTGTTTTCTGAGTTGATTTGTATCAACAGGGGGTTAGCACCGGCAGCACTGTTTACGTGTAATTTATCTGTTGGTGTTAACGTACCGATGCCTACATTTTGCGCTTTTACTGAGTTGATTGCGATAAACAATAGCAAAAAAGAAGAGCAGCATTTTTTCATAAAGTCATTTTATGGTTAAAGGTAGATTTTTCGGTTAAGGTTTTTTGTAAGAAAAGCAAAAAAATCAACTGTCTAATTAACAATTGGCATTCGCATGAACACGGCTTCCTTTACAGCTATCGCAATAGTCCAATCCGAACCAATTGCAGTTTATTTTAGCATCATTAATTGGCCTGTATGATAAGTGAGGTGTGTTATTCGGGTGAGCAGAACGTTTAATTTGTTACGATGAGGTTCTCTTAAAAAGTCTTCTGCAGATATGGCTGTATGTTTTTGAAACCACTGTTCAGGTTGCATGCTCTCAAACTTTAGCCTTAATACTTCACATTGATTTTTCCAGCATTCTCTCAATTCAGCGACCGTGGGGATTTGCTGAATTACTTTATCTGCTGACTTTAGAAATGGCAACTGTAAGTCAGGATACAGCCTTTCGCCTAAATCCAGCAGAACAAACAGATCATCGTGTGCAGCTATCATATGGCCTAATAAGTATACGCCCCTATTTTTGCCAGGCGCTGTTTCCTTTTCCAATGCGTCATCTGTTAATACACTGATAACTCCATCAAAACTTTTAATGGAAGTAAACCATTTATCAAGCACCATTTTTACAAATAAATCTGATGTCATTTTCTTAATTTGATTTTTGTTTTAAAAAATATTGATTGTTCATAAACAATTATGTTTTAAGACTCATCCTGCCTCCCTTCAATAGCATTGATTACCTGCGCACTCAGTGGAGATATAGATGAATCGAAATGAGTTCCATAAACTGTTGCTGCATTGAGCGAATAAAAAGGAACCGGTGCCGGCATTTTCCAATTTTCTAGCATCATCCTATTTCTCTCCATTAGTTTATTTAGCCACATCCAGAATGGATACAGTGTTTTCAATGAACTTTGTCTTACCGTCATGCTGATAGATTTAGAATGCTGTAGGTTGATAAAATCAAGGTATAGATTGATAGACATGTATAAATTTAAAGATTTTACTGTAAGTATTTAATACTAAATAAATCAAACATAAAAAAGTAAGATTATGCATAAACTTTCATTGAGACTGCATTACCCTCGATTATAACACAACTCCTGCAACACAGATTATTACATTGCAGTAAGATAAAGGAGTTGTTAACGGGCTTTGAAATTTTGCATTTCTTCTATAACTTACCGCTATATTAATTGACAGCACTTAACGTGATGTAATTTCGCAATCTGCTGTTTTAATCCGTTCCGTTAGACAACTGTTGTTTCTTCTACCTCTTTGTATTCTATGTATTACTCCATTTCGCTTATTGAACGCAGGAAAAGTATTATCGTAAAAGATTAAACTTTTAAAAAATGAAAAAGATCTACCTGTTGTTAGAAGCAATGTTCATCATTGTATCGCTAAGTAATGCCCAGAACACCTTTCCCTCCACGGGGTCTGTTGGCATCGGCACCACCACCCCTGCAGCTTCATCATTACTTGAAGTGAGATCAACCAGCAAAGGTTTCCTTGCTC
>CAZDHQ010000858.1:0-2256 GCA_964505135.1 uncultured Ferruginibacter sp. | reverse complement strand
GGGATATATATCTTATTAAACATTTCAATGCCCTTATCATCCTGCACTTTTATTAGCCTGTAGTAATAGTTATATTGATAAAAATATTTTCCTTCTTCTGCATAGCGAAAAATCCTTCTGTCTAAAAGATACACCGCACTGCTGCTTTTAAACTTTTCGGGCACTTGGTGCATTACCGGTTTTTCCTGCCATTCTTTTGCAGTAGAATAGAGATTTGTTTTTTGTGCTGTTAAATGGTAGGACGTGGTAAGCAATATGGCAATTGCAATAATTTTTTTTATAGACATGTTGATATTATTAAGGATTTATATTTTCTTTTTTAATACTACCTGTTCTTTATAAGCCGGCGAAATCTGTAATACCGCTTTATTCCAGTCAGCAAACTCTTCTGGTTGTATGTAAAGTTTTTTGCTCACCAATTTTTGTGTGGCAGTGATTTTGTTTTTTGTTTTTTTATATTCAATTGAAAAATCAATCAAGTTGTTTGAAATGGAAAAATCTTTTGGTACGTACTCCAGTTCATAACCATCGGGAATGGTAAGATCATGAATTTGGTTGATCGTATGCAGGTAGTCATTTTCAATGGGTGCTTTTCTTTTAGCTGTATCAATGGGTGAACTGCTGAATAATTTTTCCAGGTTCAGGTTGATGTAGATTTCTCCGGAGATGGATTTTACGTAGTCAGGAATTTCAAAGTCTGAAGAAATATTAGCTGTTTTTGTTGCAGGATCAGGCAGGCTGATCTTATAATCTTTCATGATGAACTTATTGCTGCCTTTTCCCATTCGCTTGCGGGCATATACTCTTTCATCATCTCCCTTATTATACAATAGGTTATTGTAAACATCGGCTCCAAAATAACCACCGTAATTCACCGAACAATTACCAACCAGTTTATTGTCCTTAATACTGAGGAAGGTGCTGTCTGTAATAATACTTTCTTCAGGCTTCATTACGGGAACAGTAACCAGTTCAAACTTTTCATCACTGATTCCAATTAATGCCTGTTTACCCTGGATGCCCGACGTAGGCATTCCAAAAATGCAATTAGGATCTGTTGCATCCAGGAATATCCAGCGATCATCCAGCCGCAATGCACATATCATGTGGTTATCGGTAATGGGCAGTGGCACTTCTGAGTAAGTATAAGGTATAGAGCGTGTGCCTATCCATGTAAAATGAGCCTGCAGACCGCTCTGCTTTAGTAAGGCTACCAGCAGGCTTGCCATGTCTTTACAATCTCCATAGCGTTTGTTACAAACATCCACCGCCTGGCGGGGAACAAATCCTTCCAATCCTTCTTCAAAGGCCACGTATTTGATGTGTTCCTGTACCCACAGGTAGATGGCCCTGGCCTTTTCAGAGGATGTTTTTTTATTGAGGCAGATACTATCTGCCAGTTTTTGAATGGCTTCCTCCTGTTTGGTATTTACGTTCCTGATAAACCCTGCATTCCATTTATACAATTCATCTACAGAACTAAATACAGGGACAGATGTGCCCTCATAATTATATCCGGCCACATATACAATTACGTGTGCTGCATAATAGGCAAGCGAAGTGCCATTGCCAAAATAATTATAAGAGTCTACATCAGTAGCACTAAACTCAACTATTTTCTTTTTACCCCGTTTAGATTCTTTAACAACAATTTTCTTTGCCGCATCATTTTTAATAATGTAACGCAGGTCAACATTATCAGGATAGGTAACGGTGTACTTTGCCTTGTAAACAGGTAAAAAATTGCTGAAGTAAAATGTGTTCAGCATCCGAATGTCTTTGTAATAATAATCCGTTTGTACATGAGCAATGCTACCTTTTATCAGCATCGGGTAATCAAAGCTGGTTTCTTTTACATCATCATAAAAAACACCGTTGCCAGTAGAGGCCTGCGTTTTAAAATCATTGACTTTTATTTTTTTAGTACTGCTGCCATCTGGCACCAGGCTGTACGCTTCCAGTTTTTTCATTTCATGAAACTGGCTATGATAGACTTTGTCTTTACTAAACATGCCGTTGCCATTTTCGCCCAAAATGGCCATATCTTGTATTTCGGTGGAATTGGCAGAAGGCACGCCATCCTGAAAATTGATATCCATCGTGGTTTCGATATTGGAGAAAACAGCCATTCGGTCTGGGTACAATTGCTGCAACTGTTCAATGCTTTGTGCCTTAAGAATTGCAGAAGATAAACTTAATAACAGGCCTAATGATAGTAGCTTTTGCATAAGGGTTTATTTTTTTGATTCTAACTCG
>CAZDHQ010000857.1:0-2259 GCA_964505135.1 uncultured Ferruginibacter sp. | reverse complement strand
GTAACGGAGCAAATGCGTGGCAAAGGTTTGGGGAAATTATTGCTGGATAAATTGATTGAAGTGGCTAAAGAAAAAAAATACAGCGGCATTGTTTGGCAGGTGCTGGAGTGGAATGAGCCTGCGATTAATTTTTATAAAAAATATCCAGCGGTTAAGTTTGATAGCGAATGGACGAATTGCAGTATTGATTTATAATTTTTTTCCTCAGGCAGCATACAATCAATGACAGGACTCTTTGGCTTGTAAGCCTTTATTTGTTTTTAACACTTAAAATTTTATCTATGCCAATAACCCTTATCAAAAAGAACTTACTTTTTATCGCTGCCGTATTGATCATTGCGGTTTCTTTCTTATTTGTTGCTTGCCAAAAAGAGCTGAGTGCATCAGGTGGTTCAATAGACCAGCCTTCAAACGGTACCGTGGATCTCTCAACAAAAATTAATACCAGCGTGGATGGGTTTGTGACAGACGAGAATGGAATAGCAGTAGAAAGTGCCTTATTGCAGGCTGGTGCAGCCACCACATCTACTGACAAATTTGGATATTTCAAATTCACCAATGTATTGCTTGTAAAAAATGCTGCAATGGTTACTGTTACTAAGCCTGGCTACTTTAATGGGATTAAAACTTTTATTGCAAAGGAAGGACATGACGCTTTTTTTAGAATCAAGTTGCTTCCTAAAAATACGGAAGGCTCCATTAGTGCATCCTCGGGAGGTGCAGTTACCCTTGCTGATGGTCTTAGCGTGAGTTTACCATCCGATGCAGTAGTAGTTGCAGGAAATAATACAGCCTATAGTGGAACAGTGAATCTAGCTGTAAAATGGCTGAATCCGGTGGCAGCAGATCTTAATCAAATAATGCCTGGGGATCTACGGGGTATTAATTCCGGCGGCTCAGTTAAACTATTACAAACCTATGGCATGGCTGCTGTTGAGTTAACCGGAGATGGAGGAGAAAAACTCCAAATTGCTGCTGGTAAAAAAGCAACCATTACATTTCCTTTGCCAAATAATCTTTTATCAACTGCTCCTGCTAACATTCCACTCTGGTATTTCGATGAATCTATTGGGTTATGGAAAGAAGAGGGTAGTGCTATCAAGTCGGGAAATAGCTATGTAGGAGAGGTAAGTCATTTTTCTTATTGGAACTGCGATGTACCTGCAGACAACTACGTTAATTTAAGCGGTACTGTGGTTAATGGTAAAGGTGAACCAGTGCCATATGCATATATTTCTGTTCACTATAGTAATGACACAAGTGCGGTAATTCACGGCTACACTGATGCTGCAGGCTATTTTAGCGGACCTGTGCCGGCTAATGCTCAAATTACAGTCGAAATCATAACGGATTCGTACTGTGGTATACCACCTTATTCTCAAGAGCTCGTCACTGTATCATCGTCCATAGATTTGGGAGATATTTCTATTACTACACCAAACATTGCTACGATTACCGGTATACTTCTTAATTGCAACAATCAACCCGTAACAGACGGCTTTTTAATTGTGAACAATAGTTATGTGAGCTACAGGGTGAATTTAAAAAGTGATGGAAGTTTTAGTTATCCAATGACGTTTTGCACAAATACGCCGACAATAAATTTTATTGCGGTAGATAATGCCACCCAAAAAGAGAGTAGTCCTCAAACACACATTTTAATTGCTGGAGATAATAACCTGGGTAATCTAAATACATGTATTGTGTCGGGAGAGCAATTTGTTAATTATAAAGTGAATGGTGTGGACTATGCTCTTACCTGGCCTACTGACAGTATTATTCATGCATCTTGGATAGATAACCAGATTAATATCCAGGCAAATTCTGTTGGGTTTCCAAGAGCAGATTCTGTTAGTTTTAGTTTTACAAATGATGGGATTGCTCCAAACTCGGTTCAAAGCTTAAACCTATTTCAGTCTGCTAAAATCAATGAGTTTTTTACCACTTCAACCATGCAGGGAACAATAGATGTTAACATCACTGAATACGGTGCAATAGGCGAGTTCATAGCGGGTAATTTTGCAGGAACTTTTACGGGAGCAGCGCCTGCTTATACACCTTATAACATCAGCTGTAACTTTAGGGTTCGACGAACAAGATAACCAGGGAAATTAGTAAATGATTTAAAAAATGTGCTCTCTACTAGAGGGCATTTTTATTTTACAATCATCAACACTTACTTTTGCATCGATCTTTTAACCATCAATCAAACAAATCTACTATGGCAGACAAAATTTCAATGGGCAGCAATGGCAAACT
>CAZDHQ010000856.1:0-2264 GCA_964505135.1 uncultured Ferruginibacter sp. | reverse complement strand
TATTTACACTCTTAAAATCGGTGAGCCAGGTGCTGCAGCAGAGTTCCCTGCCGCAACTGCCAATGCCACCTACTTTACCTGCCTCCTGCCTTGCACCTATCTGGCGCATTTCCACTTTTACCTTAAATTCAGAAGCATATATTTTTATCAACTCCCTAAAGTCAACCCTGTCATCCGCTATGTAAAAGAAAGTTGCCTTACGTCCATCAGCCTGTATTTCCACCTCAGCTACCTTCATTTCCAAATTGAGTTGTTTGGAAATGGCCCGGCTCCTTATCATCACATCTTTTTCACGTGCCTTAGTCTCTTTCAATTTATTAAGGTCGTTTTCATTTGCCCGTCGAAGTACTTTCTTCATCTCCAGGTTATCTTCCTTAATATTATTTTTCTTCAACTGAAGACGCACCAGCTCGCCTGTCATATTTACACTGCCCACATCAAAACCATTGATGCCTTCCACCGCCACCATATCGCCTTTTTCAAAAAAGATATTGGTGCTGTTTCTGAAATAGTCTTTTCGGCTACCGTTATTAAAACTTACTTCTATGATTTTGCAGGAACTCTCCGGATCGCTAAAGGGAAGATTTGCCAGCCAGTCGTACACGTTCATACGATTGCAACTGCCGCTGGCACAACTGCCATGGCTTTTGCACCCGCCTGGTGACGCATTGCCAATACCGCATGATCCACAACCCATATATTGATTTAATTGTGGGTTAATAACTGCGTATCAACCCGTATAATAAAATTTAGTTATTAAAGAGGAAAATTATGGAGGTGGGCGGAGGTGCTACTATGTTACTTCATTGGCGTCGCATGCTTACGCTTTGGTCAGCATCCAGACATTTATCGTCTGGACTCTTGTACTATTAATCTCTATCGAGCCTAAAAAGGCAGTTGTATTTGTTAGCTCGGCACTAAAAGGCCAAGGTGAATAAAGAAAAAACCGTACAAGTGAGTGACACAACGATGTTGAATATTGTTGAAAATGCCTGTTACACAATTATATTGGCAAACAATAAACTGAAACAAGTTGCCCGTCATCAGCCCATCAAATCCATTTCCTCAATTGACCAAAATTAGGGAATTGTTACTAATAATGTGGTATAACTTAATGGTAAGGGCATGAAAGAGCATTTTTGGATTGGCATTTCTTTCAATATAATAGCTGGCTTTGTCCAGTTCGGCAATGATGGCTTCCTGCTGGCCGATGCCGCAAAGCTTGTTTAGCCGCAAGGCAAAGTCCATTTCATTAGAGGAAGCTTGCTGGGCTACGGCGGCTCCCATCACCTCCGCCCTGAGTGCTACCTCCAGCAGGTGGGTGAAATATTTTAGGAATTGTTTTTGTTTCTCCCTGCCATTTTTACTCATTTCCTCAATCCATTTTACCTGCCCCTGCAGGTTTCTTTTTACAATCATGTTCAACCATTCTCTTAGCGTTACCTGCCAGTCATCGTCTTCATGCTGCAATAAATGGAGTGCTTCCCGGTAATTACCTTCAGCCAGGGCCGCAATCTGCGTGGCTTTTTCCACCGGAACGGCTGATTTTAATTCCAGGGCTGCTTCTATTTCAATGTTGGTTAACGACGGAATTTTTACCAACTGTGTTCTTGAAATAATGGTGGGTAATATCAATTCTTCGTTTTCTGCCACCAATATAAAAAGCGTATTGGGTGGCGGCTCTTCAATCAGCTTTAATAATTTGTTGCCGTTTTTAGTAAGGTACTCCGGCATCCAGATGACTAAGATCTTGTATTCACTTTCAAAACTTTTGAGGTTGATCTTGCGGTTGATGTCATTGCATTCTTCAGCAGTGATGTTACCCTGTTTATTTTCTGCACCAATAAACTGCAGCCAATCGAATACATTGCCGTAAGGATGTAATGAAATAAACTCCCGCCATTCTTTAATATAATCTGTACTCAAAGGTTTATCACCAGATTTTCTTGGGATAACCGGGTAAGAAAAATGAATATCCGGGTGCATGAGCTGGCTTGCTTTGATACAGGCGGGGCAGGTACCACAGGAGTCGCTCCTATCTCCTAAAGGGGAATTGGTCTCTGATAATGCAGGCTCTTCTCCAAATAGCGAAGGACCCGGGTCGGCGGGTTTATTACTTGTTTTAGTACAAACAATGTATTGAGCAAATGCCAAGGCCAATGACAAGGCACCGGAACCTTCTTTTCCTAAAAACAATAAAGCGTGGCTTAGCCGGTTTTGCTGCACCATTTGCACCAGGTGCTCTTTTACTTATTTTTGTCCTT
>CAZDHQ010000855.1:345-2266 GCA_964505135.1 uncultured Ferruginibacter sp. | reverse complement strand
ACCCCCGTCCATCGGGCAGCCGTTTAATTTCCAACTGCCTTCACCAAGTTTCTGAGCAGCGCCAAACGTTGCGCCGCCATTTTTGGATTGAATAAGATATAAATCCCTGTTGCCTTTTAAATTATTACGGAACATTACAGCAACCTGTTGTCCTTTCATGACAACGGAGGGTTTGCAACAATCGCAAACAGCTCCGTCAGGGGATTTATAAATAAGCTGGTTCTTCAGCCATGTTTTTCCACCGTTCACACTCCGTGCCCCATATAGATTGTTTCCTTTTTTGCCGGTCCGCAAATCAAGCCAGATGGCAAAAATATGCCCGCTGCTGTTTGCGCCCAGTGATACAAATCCTTCTTTGGCAATATTTATCACATCATTTATCCGGCTGCCTTTTCTCCAGCTATTTTCAGTTTTCTTTTTTATCCATGTGTAAATATTTCCTGTGCCAGCCGGAGCCGCGATCATCAATTGATCCTTACTGCTCACGATTTGTGGACCTCTTCCGCCGCCAACCATTAAATCTTTTAAAACAGCTACAAGTGCCGGTGCAGAAAAATTTTCACCCTTGTCAGAGGAAAAAGAATAAAAGATGCTGTCGCCGGAGGCATATACCATATAGACTTTACTGCCTTCGGCTACCAGTGAAGGCGCTTTACCATTTATCGCATCGCCTGCAATTGCCCTATTTGCATTCAGCGCAAAAAATAAAAGGAAGGCATTGAGTGTTAAGGCTGATAATTTATTCATGATTGATTGTTTTAGCTCATGATTATAAAACAAGCATTAAAGATTTTGTTGTTTTAATTCGCTTACAGCAAAGTCAGCAGCCCTTGCAGTTAACGCCATATAGGTTAGTGAGGGGTTCTGACATGCTGATGATGTCATGCAGGAACCGTCTGTTACAATACATTAAGTGCATCCCATACCTGGTTGTGTTTGTTTAATACCGATGTTTTAGGGTCATTGCCCATCCTTGCAGTGCCCATTTCATGAATGCCCCTGCCCAAAAAATAACCTGCATCAGAATCATAAGTGCTAACCTCTTTTAAACCGGATGCCTCCAGTATTTCTGCTGCATCCTGCGCCATGTCTCTCCTCATTTTTTTCTCATTGTCTTTCATTTCGCAATCAACAGACAGCACTGGCAAACCCCACTTATCTTTTTTATTTTTGTCCAGGAATATCCTGTTTTCATAATAAGGCAATATTTCACCAAACCCTGTTAATCCCATTTCCCATGAACCCGGTTCGCACAATGCTTCTTTCAATGCTGCTCCGATATTCAGTTCTGCAATATCTCTGCGCCAACCACTACGACTGGCGCTACCCGAATATTGGAAACCTCGCAGGTAATCTCTTTTATCTTTAAAAAGATTTTGGTATCTGGGGATAAGAACGCCGCAAGGGCGATGGCCATAATAATATTTGTCTTCATAACCTTGCACTCTTCCATAAGCGCCAACATCCAAGTGATGATCCATAAGGTAATTGCCTAAAACACCACTGCTGCTACCCAATCCATCCGGCCATATATCAGTAGCAGAGTTCATCAACAGCCATGTTGAGTTTAATGTGGAAGCGCAAACAAAAACTATTTTGGAAAAGTACTGGTATGTCTTATTTGTTTCAGCATCCAATATCTCAACGCCTTTTGCTTTCTTCGTATCCTTATCGTAAATAATTTTTGTAGCAATGGAGAATGGACGCAGCGTTAGCTTACCCGTTGCTACGGCAGCAGGCAAAGTTGCAGATTGAGTACTGAAGTAAGCGCCGAACGGACAACCCAGACCGCACCTATCTCTATATTGACAGCTTGCTCTTCCATTGTTAGATGCGGTAAGATTGGCCGTTCGCCCTATAATCATCCGGCGGGTATCTTTATAATGCTCTTTAATTCTTGCAGCCACAACTTTCTCTACAC
>CAZDHQ010000855.1:0-335 GCA_964505135.1 uncultured Ferruginibacter sp. | reverse complement strand
TTCCATCGGAGGCAAAAATTCTCCATCAGGCAGTTGCGACAGCTCTTCTTTCGATCCGCTTATACCGGCAAATTTTTCCGCATGACTGTACCAGGGAGCTATATCTTTATAACGAATGGGCCAATCAATTCCAATACCCTCTTTGGTGTTTGCTTCAAAATCAAAATCACTCCATCGCAAACTTCCCCGGCCCCACATCAATGAACGGCCACCTACATGATAACCACGAAACCAATCAAACCGTTTTATTTCTGTGTAGGGGCATTCTGTTTCCTTAACCCAATAACCCAAATTGTCCTCGCCTAATTGACCGCCTCTGCTTAGTACGGGATAAT
>CAZDHQ010000854.1:0-2267 GCA_964505135.1 uncultured Ferruginibacter sp. | reverse complement strand
GGTGGATTTACTTACAAGGTAGATAAGGACTGGGCTAAGATCAGCGTAAACACCAACCCTTTGTTTAACTGCCATGAAATGGTGCAGGACAGCAAGGACCGGCTCATCATGCTGGGTGATGATATAAGAAATAATATCTTGATTTTTGATAAATCAGGTAAGCTGCTGGATTACTGGGGCAATGCTTTCCCCGGCGGGCATGGTTTGTCTATTGCCAAAGAGGGCGGTGAAGATTTTTTGATGATCACCGATTGCGGTTGGTTCCAGGATAAAACAGGACAATGGCAAAGACAGGCAGGACAGGTGATGAAGATGACACCAGATGGAAAATTGATCTTTAATATTGGCCATCCAAAAACCATCGGCATTTATAAAGAGGATGAATATTTTCAACCGACTGAAACGGCTGTGGCTGCTAACGGTGATATCTATGTAGCCGATGGTTATGGTTCCGACTATATCATACAATACAATAGCCGTGGGCAATACATCCGCCATTGGGGCGGACATAATAATGCTGATAAAAACTACAACCTGCACAATGCTCATGGTGTAGCCATTGACACAAGAGATAAAAACAATCCTGTAGTGATCTGCACATCAAGAGAAGAAAACTGTTTCAAGATCTTCACTATGGAAGGCAAGTTTATAAAGCGTGTAGACATGACCGGTATGTTTGTATGCAGGGCAGTAATCAACGGGCCTAATTTGTTTGCAGGTGTATGCTGGTCGAGGAATGCGGAAGGTAAACAGTTAGACAGTTCTGGTTTTGTTACGATACTGGATGCTAATAACAAAGTAATCTCCAACCCTGGTGGTACTGCGCCGGTGTATAAAGATGGGGTACTACAACAAAGTTTCCAATCACCTGATAAAATCTTCCATCACGGCCATGATGTATGCGTAGATGATGAACACAATTTGTATGTATGCCAGTGGAATGCTAACCATACCGCACCAATAAAACTAACAAGGGTATAATGCTGCTGGACATCGTTACTTTTTTGGGACACCTGCACCCGTTAGTAGTACACCTGCCGGTAGGCTTTCTGTTGCTGGCATTTATTTTCCAGTTGGTATCCTACACAAAAAAGGCATTGCACCTGCAACAGGCTATTGGTTTTATTTTACTGCTTGGCTTTATTGCAGCCGTATTGGCCTGCATTTTTGGTTACCTGCTTTCATTAAATGGAGGTTACGAAAGAGCAACATTAAGACAACACAAATGGGCTGGTATCAGTGTGGCAGTTGTATCCGGTTTACTTTACCTGTTGTACACAAAACAATTGTTGGTAAAACCCATTACCCAACTAATAAGTCTTGGTTGCATGACAGCCTTGATTGCATTTACAGGTCACCAGGGTGGAGCACTCACACATGGCAGTGATTATCTTACTTTAAAAACATTGACGCATCAAAAAAGACCAAAGCCCGCCAGTTTAAACGAGGCTTATATTTTTGAAGATGTTGTTCAACCGATATTACAAAACCGCTGTGGGCAATGTCACCAGGGTTCCAAGCTCAAAGGGAAGTTATCCATCGAAACATTGCAAAGTCTTTTGAAAGGTGGTAAAACAGGGGCTGCTGTTGTGGCGTTCAAACCAATGGAAAGTGAATTGTACAAAAGAATAACCCTTTCGCCTTCTGATGAAAAGTTCATGCCTACAGATGGCAAAACACCGTTGACAAAAAATGAAACGGCCATTATTAAATGGTGGATAGAAACCGGTGCAGTGGAAGAACAAAAATTATTGACTATTAAAAATAATGACAGCATCACCACAACTGTTTCCGCATGGATCGGCTTTGCAGCACCTGCCACTAACGGCGAAGAACAAACGCTTACACAACATATCAATCCGGCTATTCCAATAACAATTGATACAGCTGCCATCACCAGTCTCCGCAATAAAGGCTGGACAGTTAGATGGATGCTCAAACAACCAGCCATGCTGGACGTCACTAAACCAACCTTTACAAAAACATCTGTCATGGATGCACAGGCAGATTTACAAAAGCTCTCCAAAAACATTATCTGGCTCAACCTCGCCGGTAATAATCTATCAGATAAAGACCTGGCCTTTCTTAATCAACTCAGCAATCTAGAAAAGCTAAGACTTGAAAAAAATCCATTGACTGATGAAGTTTGTCAGCAGCTTATTTCACTACAACATTTAGAAGCTGTGAATTTATATTACACGAACGTTTCGGAAAAAGGCCTGGAAACATTAAAGAAAAATGCTTCAATAAAACGCATTTATAGCTGG
>CAZDHQ010000853.1:0-2272 GCA_964505135.1 uncultured Ferruginibacter sp. | reverse complement strand
ATTGAAATAGAAATCAGCACCAGTTGCTACCGCTGTAGATCCCACATTCTGACCACTGGATGCAGAATACCAGGTTGTATACGTTCCGTCACCACCTTCTTCCCAATGACCACGCAAGTCATCCTTACCAACAGCAAAGCGATTGTAATAATACATGGCCAGCAACTCATTCTTGTCTTTCATTGTTGCATTCGGAAATTGTTTTCTGAACGTAGCTTCGTCAGGAGCTGATGCAATGACTAATGAGTAGAGGTCCTTGTGCGGAATAAAATATGCGATCATGCCGATGAATTTTTGCTGGCCGGTTGCTAATTCAATTGCTTTGCCTTCTATATAATATTTCGAATCGCTGGTAAAGCTATTGCCCTGTACTACCCGTGTTTCTAACGGTTTGAAGTATTTAGTTACAATATTATTCCAGCATTCCAGACGGAACTCACGGCCGGTGCCATTAAGGTCTAATTCATTCGATGGTATTACATAAAGCAGGAAGACATTGATATTACCTTTTTGTACCAGTACATATTCTTTTTGCTCGGTTCTTTTCCAGCCATCATCAAAATTGGTGGTGGAGAAAGCATAGTTGCCTGTTGATGCCGAAATATCTTTATTTTCTACTATGGCTTTGGTTGTATTTACCGCTGATGTGTCAGGCATATTTACATCGAGTGACTCTAAAAATTGCTGTACTGCATCCAAAAAACTGGCACTATTGGTAGTGGTAACAATACTGGCGCAAACAGCATGACCGCTAAAGGTGGTCATCAACACCATAGCATCTTTTTTATTGTAGATGAATTTTCCACCAGCTGCTTTTATCTTCCAGCCATTTGCTTCATGTACGGTATCTTCTGATTTATTAGTAGCATGATAATTTTGCATCACCAGGTTTTCCCATTCACTGTTAAAATCAGCTGCTATATTTCCTTTGCTGGGCGTGGCTTTTGCCAAATTGATCCTGGCCCAGGTTTTATTTTTTTTATCCACTTTGGCAAAGCTCAAAATCTTATTATCAGCACTCAATTCTTTTGTCCAACCTTCCGGCGCAGCGAAATTAAAAATATCAAAAGTTGATTTTTGTCCATTACTATTAAGAGTGATGCAAATAAAAACGAGGTAAAAAAGCCGTTTCATTTTATTATGGTTTTATTTAATAAATGTAAACGGCTTTTATGCGGTTGGATATCCTGTAAAAGAGGGAATTTTATTTTAAGGAATTATGAGTGGAATTTAATAAGACGAATTGTAGCAGTTATTAGTACTCTTTGATTGTTATATTGCTAATATAAACACCTACCCTATCACTATCATTGGTAACATTATTAAACAACATACTGCTGAAACGAAGATCAGCAGGCACGCCGCAGAGCTTACAGGCGCCTCCGTAAGACAGTTTAAAATCACCTGATTTAATTACCGGTTTATCATTTACAAAAACATTCAGGCTGCCGCTTTTTACTTCCACTGTAATATGCACTTTATTTTTTCTGCCTGTAAATTCTTTCAACGGGTATTCGGCTTTTATGGCTTTATTAAAATTATCTTCATTTGGTTCAGGAGTATTGCTAATGTCTACTCTTAGTATACCACGGTAATTATTGTTATTATAATCGGCTTCATTACCTGATTCAATGCTAATCTTAATATCAGCAATTTTAGCATCCTTTCCTGAACCCCTGACATCATTATTGGGCAACAGATCCCTGTTGGTTAGTTCAAGCTGCACAGCGCCGCCGGTTCTTCCGTCAAAATCTTTATCGGTTGCTATATCAAATTCCAGCCTAAAATTGGCAGGCAGTGTTTTTAAAAATTTTGGCTTAATGCTTCTGCCATAACCTAACTTTAACCACTTGCCTTTTTCATCTTTAAAACTGGTTACTATGTGCGGCTTAGTTCCTGCTTTATAGTAATACCATGCAGCAGGTTCAGCGCCTTCTGCGTCTTTACTAAAGTCTTCTAAAAAATGAACGCCGGCAGGCAGATTAACAACAGATGCTGTGGTGTTATTATCATACTTATTTTTACTTCGATAGCCTTCCAGCCTTGCTTTGAGTGATGCCTCATTTGCAGGTGTGTATTCAATGCCCTTTACTTTTCCAGGATTGAAGAAATAATTATAAATATAATCGTAGTTGATATTCTCAGTGATAGACCTGTATGCTTCATAATACTTATTACCATCTGTTGCATTTTGATGCACAAAGATCATAGCGATCCAAAGTGGCTGTGCGCCCTTCATTTTTTGAATAGTGGCTGCATCTATTTTATACAC
>CAZDHQ010000852.1:0-2275 GCA_964505135.1 uncultured Ferruginibacter sp. | reverse complement strand
TGATGAAAATTCATAAAGCTCCAGAAACTGCTGTCGGGCAATTTTTTTGAAACGGATTCAAAAGATAGAACTTCTGCCATCATCAGCAGCATTACAAAACCACGGTACACATCTACCGATGCTACCCTGTTAACTGGTATTGATGCTGCAGGCATGGCTGCGTTGCTGGCGGTGGGTTGCGCTATTGCGCTGGTTGCATTTTCCATATTTAGATTTTCTTGTGTTGCTACAAGTTACTGAGCTGGTTGCAGAATAATAGAATGCTGGCCAAACTTTTTATCCTGCATGGTACTTTTTTCACCGTGATCTGTATAGCTTGCCGTTAGCACCATTACTTTTTTTTGTGGCTTTTCTTTTGTTTTAAATGCTCCTTCAAGTCCTATGTAATAAGCCAGGTCTTCGTTTCCTGCATTATTTAAGATCCATCCAACCATTTGTTTTGCCTGGCTGGAACTGTAATTTGGGTGCGCCACCATGGGAACGTTTCCCCAATTACCAGAGCCGCCCAGCAACACTTTTTTAACCAATTGATCTGTTGCACCTGGCTTTCCACTGTAGCGTTTTGCAATTGAATAAAATGATGGACCAATTAGTTTATCTTTTGATGAATGACAGGTAAAACAATCTGATTGCCTGATGAGTGTTAAACCAGCATGCTCCTTCACGATATTCTTTTGTGCAACATATTTTTTTGCACCAGCCGTATTAGTAAAGTAACGCACTTCCAGCAATACCTCTTTTCCATTGATTTCATCGTATTCCGATAATCCGTCTTCTTTATCAGCAACCTTAATACTATACTGAACAAGGCTGTTCCAGGAAAAAGACCTGCTGCTTTCCGGGCTCACAATTTCAACTTTGGGAGGATCGTTTTTTGACGGCGTTTCAACAAGTACAAAAGAACTGACAAAACAATAAACCACGCCGAGTAACAGTATCGTATACACGCAACTCAATTTCTTAAAAAGCATCTACAATAAATTTCATTAAGCGTTATCAATTTCTTTAGCTACTCTGTTAGCAGACCTGGTAGCAGCTTCTGTACCCCAGTTTAAATTATCAGCATAAGCACCAGCAAAATGAATTCTTCCAATAGGTTGCATTAAACCGGGCCAAAACTTTTTTAATTGACCAATAGGGAATGGCAGTCTTTCACAAGTAGAAGCGTAGGTTTCTTTAGTCCAGTCTCTGCTAATGGCTAACTCAATGGTATCCCTCTTTCCAGGATACACTTCTCTAAAGGCAGCCAATGCCCGCTGCGGCGAAACACCTCCCGGACCTGTGCCTAATACAATTACCCTGTGTGTATCTACTTCATCTGCAGAATGCCATACATCTCCCAAATCAGGATGATCTAAAAATAAATTGATATTGGGCAATCCATCATCTAACCAAAATTTAGAGCTTGCCTGGAAAACAAATCGTGAATAAGAATCGTAAGTAAGATTATCAAAGATGTACTGTTTTTCAGGCGGTACCGCAGGAGTTATTGGAATAGTGCGAAAAGCTGGTAACGGAATACAGTTTACATAATAATCAGCATCCATTTTTCTTTCTTCTCCCTGGCGTTTATACGTAACCGTTACTCCCTTATCACTATTCTTGATAGCTGTAATAGGACTGTTGAGCCAAACCCTATTACCCAGTTTTTTTGCAAATGCATTTGGTAACATTTGATTGCCTCCCTTTAACCTAAAGACTTCTGTTGGAAAAACGGGTACGCCTCTTAATTTAAGTATGCCTGCATACCAAAGCATAAAGAGTGCAGATTCACCCTGACCGCCAAGAAATTCCTGCGCCGTTTTAGAAGCACCTTCTTTTTTGAAAAAATCTGAGGCAGGAATTTTATCCCACTCATCATAACCAACATTGAATGGTTGGTACTCGTCTGTAAACTTATCCAGGTAAGGTGCAGTGTAAAGCGTTTGCATTTCGCCCCAGGGATTTTGAGAAAGGTATTTAACCTCCTTTTCATTAAAACCCATTTGCTTTAACACAGCCGGATCAGCAAGCATTTCCTCGGTATAAAATTTACCATTGATTCTGCGCCTAACATTTTTGCGGCGGGGATAAGGTAAAACTTCTAAACCCAGCTCCTGTGTATATTCAAAATAGCGCTTGTATCCCGGCTTTACAATATGCTCCTGCCCAAAGTCGCCATAGAGGCCATCAGACAAACCATCATGTACAGTAAAAACATGCCCGCCATGACGACCGGATGCTTCCAGTACCGTCACCTCATGCCCCATCTTCATCAACTCGTAAGCACAACAAA
>CAZDHQ010000851.1:0-2277 GCA_964505135.1 uncultured Ferruginibacter sp. | reverse complement strand
AAATAAAAAGTATAGCGACCTTAACAAGAGGTAAAGGACAGGCTGAGTTTGAAATAGCTGAGAACAAATTAATGAACGGAGAAAGGATCGAACAAGACAGCAGCCTTCGCAGCAATGACTGTGACTGTGAAACCGGCGTCTGGAATGAACACTTGTTGACAAAAAAGGAATACGAAAACATTATTCTAACTGCAGGTTTTAAAATGATGTATACAGCTGGATACTGGGATACTCATTATAGTTCTTCCATGAAGAATTTCACTGGGAATATCTTTAATAAATTGATAGGCATTGCCGGCAAAAAGCATAGTACATTTTTTTCGCCATTTGTAAATGTGATAGCATATAATTAGTGGATGTATCAATTATCATAATCAACTACAAGTCTTGCAAACTGGTGATGGATTGCATTGAAAGCATTGTGCAGCAAACAAAACAAGGCTCGTATGAAATTATTGTAGTGGATAATAATTCACAGGATGGTGCCAAAGAAAAAATTATTTCTGCCTTCCCTGCTACAAAATGGCTGCAACTGGATTACAATGCAGGTTTTGCACGGGCTAATAATGCAGGAATGAAAATAGCCAGTGGTGATTATTTTTTGATATTGAATGCTGACACCATCATCCTTGATCACGCTATTGATAAAAGTATCACATTGCTAAAAGATTATCCGGGTGCTGCAGGATGTGGTGTACAGTTATTAAATACTGATGGCACCACACAGATAAGCGGCGCTCATTTTGTGAAAGGCGGGCTTAACACTTTATTGCCACTACCCTATTTCGGCAGGTTGGTTCGTTATTTGGGTTATAAATTTAAAAGTACAGTGCCAAGTGTACAGCATGTACAAAAAGACGTGGAAGTAGATTGGGTGGTGGGTGCTTACATGCTGGTAAGTGCTGATGCGGTTAGAAAAGCAGGAATGTTTGATGAAGATTTTTTTATGTATGCAGAAGAGATTGAATGGTGTGCAAGATTACGCAAACAGGGAAAGCTGATTCTGTTTTCGGAGCCAAAGATTATTCATATAGGTGGTGGAACAAGTGGTGATTATTACAATACAGAAGAATCAGAGAATGGTAAAAATTTATGGAACCGGAAAGGAAGGCAAATCATCATCTCTAACATGCTGCGGATAAGAAAACAATTTGGCGTGGGATGGTTTTTGTTGATCACTGCCTGTTATGTGGTAGAGATTCCCCTGTTCTTTTCCTGTTTACTGATAGACAAAATCATCAACGGATCAAAAACTAAATTCAAATGGAAAAATGTGAGTGATTACACTGCTAACATTGCCGTATTGCTTAAATACTTTTTCAAAATGCTTTTCAATAAAAAATACTTTTACAAGGTTGCATAAAATGGAACTGTCAATCGTCATTATCAACTACAATACATTTCAGCTCACCAGTAACTGTATTGCTTCTTTAAAAGAGAAGCTGCTGGGTGTGGAGTATGAAATTATTTTGGTGGATAATGCCTCGGTGGAATGTAATCCTGATTTGTTCAAAGAAAAATTTCCATTTATCAACCTGATTAAAAGCCCCACCAATACTGGCTTTACAGGCGGTAATAATTTAGGCGTATCCGCAGCTAAAGGTGAGTATTTATTATTACTCAACAGTGATACAGAACTCATCAATAATGCACCTAAGATTTGTTTAGATTATATCAAAGCGCATAAAGAAGTAGGAATGGTCACTTGCCAACTATTGTATCCTGATGGCAGCATACAATACAACTGCAGGCGTTTTAGAACCATTGGATGGGAGTTGCTGGAAGTGTTTCCGTTTTATAAATTATTACCCAAAGCGAAAAGAGAAGCATTAATGCTGCATCACTATTTTGATCATCAGAGTTTTGCTGACTGCGATTGGGTATGGGGCGCTTATATGTTATTTCCAAAAGCAATCATTCAGCAATTGCCAAAGAAAAAATTATCAGATGATTTTTTCATGTATTGTGAAGACACACTCTGGTGCTGGGATTTTAAACAGTTAGGATATAAAATACATTTTCTCCCACAGGCAAAAGTGATGCATGTACATAAAGGCAGTGTAAGCAAAGACAAGTGGATTAAAATCAGAACCACTTCCATAAAAAACCATGCGAACTTCATGAAGAAATTCTATCCTGATATTAGGTGGTACATTTTTGCGGCGATTTATTTTACCAAACAGTACGGGGCTCTTTGGGCGGGCAAAATTTTCAAACGCTGATGTAGTTTATACTGCTAACCGGCACGAATATTCGATCTATAATCTGCATTTCTTC
>CAZDHQ010000850.1:0-2282 GCA_964505135.1 uncultured Ferruginibacter sp. | reverse complement strand
GAATTTTTAAAGCAGCAAAACAAAAGGGTTGCAGGTGTTGCTGTGAATGAAGAAGATATCCTGGCTACCGGCAAAAACGT
The DNA here is from genome assembly GCA_964505135.1 of uncultured Ferruginibacter sp. Taxonomy (GTDB): domain Bacteria; phylum Bacteroidota; class Bacteroidia; order Chitinophagales; family Chitinophagaceae; genus Ferruginibacter. The sequence continues at coordinate 2,202 of CAZDHQ010000850.1, read as the reverse complement.
GGTGGTAATCGGTGGTGGAGATACCGGCAGCGACTGTGTTGGTACCAGCAACAGGCAAAAAGCTGCGTCGGTTACACAATTTGAATTGTTGCCCAAACCTCCGGTAAACCGCAACGATTACATGCCATGGCCTACTTATCCCATGGTTCTAAAAACAACCTCTTCTCATGAAGAAGGTTGTGAAAGACATTGGGCGATAGCTACAAAAAAGTTTATTGGTGACGACAATGGTAATTTAAAAGCCCTCGTTACGGTTGAACTGGAATGGAAGGTGCAGGACAACAGGCCATCCCAGTTTGTTGAAATCCCTGGTTCAGAAAAGGAAATTCCTTGTGAGCTTGCTTTGCTGGCAATGGGTTTTGTACATCCGCAGCATGAGGGTATGATTGGGGAACTTGAACTGGAACTGGATGACCGTGGTAATGTGCGTGCCTCTGATAAAGCTTATCAAACAAATATCCCAAAAATTTTTACTGCTGGTGATATGCGCCGGGGCCAGTCATTGGTAGTTTGGGCAATACGGGAAGGAAGAGATTGTGCTGAAAAGGTAGATGAATTCCTGGTTGGCCAGTCTTTATTGGAAACCGCAGACGATAATTCAATTTCAAGATATATTTGATTTTTTTTAAATTCAATGAAAAGCCCGCTTTAAAAGAGCGGGCTTTTTTATTTTTCGATACTTAACTACGAGTTATTCACATTTGTTTTTTTACTAATTTTTAAAGATTATCAACGATTTATTATAATAAATTCAATCACATGAGGCATTTTTTTGCATAAATTTTACATTTAAATTTTAATAATATTATTTTAATTGAATTTTTTTGAAAAAATTAATTAGTTTAGCATAAATAAATTTAAATATCAATTTTTATAATTTGATTTAAATCTTTTACAACTAAACTTAAATTACATGAGAAAATTCACAACCAAATCGGTAATTCCTTTCGCAGTTTTAGTCATTGTTGCAATCGCTGCAGCATTTATTAAGCCGGAGGCCGATTATGTTCCGGGTGCAAACGACCCTCAATACAATACCTCTGATATGGCCTGGGTATTGATTTCGACTGCACTTGTATTCTTGATGACTCCTGGTCTTGCGTTTTTTTATGGCGGTATGGTTAACCGTAAAAATGTGATTTCTACAATGATCAAAAGTGTTGTGGCGGCTGGTATTGTTGGCGTTTTGTGGATTGCTGTTGGATTCAGCTTAAGTTTTGGTGATTCAATAGGCGGCTTTATCGGTAACCCTTCCACTTTCGCATTTTTTAAAGGAGTTAAATCTCATGCTGCATGGGGGGGTGCTAATACTATTCCGCTTACCTTGTTTTCCTTGTTTCAGTTGATGTTTGCGATAATAACGCCTGGGCTGGTAGTGGGTGCAGTTGCTGAGCGGATTCGCTTTACCGCATATGTACTGTTTATAGTAATGTTTAGCTTATTGGTTTATGCGCCGGTTGCACACTGGAGCTGGCACCCTGATGGTTTTTTGGCTAAAATGGGAGCCTGGGATTTTGCTGGCGGTACGGTGGTGCATATTACTGCCGGTTGTGCTGCATTGGCCGGAGCGCTTGTGTTAAAGCGTCGTAAGTCTCATGAGAGTGGTCATGAAATTCCTCCTGCTAATGTGCCTTATGTTTTAATTGGTACTGGATTGCTTTGGTTTGGTTGGTTCGGTTTTAATGCAGGGTCTGCAGTAGGTGCTACACCACTGGCAGTAAATGCTTTTGGTACTACTAATACTGCGGCAGCGTCTGCAGGCTTGGCCTGGATGTTCTTTGATGTGATAAAAGGGAAGAAGCCATCCGTTCTTGGATTCTGTATTGGCGCAGTAGTAGGCTTGGTGGCAATTACGCCCGCTGCAGGTTATGTGGGTATACCTCAAAGTGTAATTATTGGTGTGGTTGGTGCTATGATCTCTAATATCGCTGTTGGAATAAAAGCAAAATCAAAGCTGGATGATACATTGGATGTGTTTCCCTGTCACGGTATTGGTGGTATGGTAGGTATGCTGCTTACAGGTGTTTTTGCAAGCGAAGTGGTTCATGGGATTAAGGGTGGTCCTAACGGCTTGGCTTATGGCAACCCAGCCTTCTTCTTTACCCAGTTTAAGGCAATGGCTATTGTGGTGGTATACAGCTTCGTTGTGTCTTTTTTGATTTTTAAGTTTATTAATTTCTTGTTGCCTATTCGTGTTAGCGC
>CAZDHQ010000849.1:0-2286 GCA_964505135.1 uncultured Ferruginibacter sp. | reverse complement strand
GATGGTGCCACTGGCTCCTAAATAAACCACTAGTGGAAACACAACAATGATAGTAAGCGTTTCATACAGCCCATTCATCCAAAACAATTCTTTGTTGCTGCCTCCTACTCTCGGCCAGGATAAGAAAACTACTAATAACAAACTGCACCAAAGAAAAGTATTGCCCAAATTACCAGGCTTAACTACACGACGCAACAGCAGACCGGCTAAAAAAGGATACATCAGCCTTGTAAAACCAATACGCAGTTGCTCTGCAGTAAGTGACCAACCACCGATCAGGTGCCCGTTAACGTTAGTAACACCATAATGCAGCAATGCTGCTCCTGCAATAAATGTGAGTACTGCCAGGATAGTAATGGATATTCTTCTGAAAATAAGTGCGTAGAGAATGTTAGCAATGTATTCAAAAAACAGTGTCCAGGCCGGGCCATCAAGCGGATGCATTTCCTGCCAGCCACGGATATCCAATGATAAAGGAACAGGCAATAATGTATAACCAATCAGCAACACCAGCAACATTTTCCATACAGGCGTACCACTGATGGCAGGAAACAACTCAGATTGTTGAAAATAAAAAGTAATGGCACCAATCGTCATCCCGATCAAAATCATGGGATGCAGCCTTATTAACCGCCGTTTGAAAAAATCTTTTACCGTCATTTTATTCCATCGGTCGTCGTATGCATGCGCTATCACATAGCCTGACAGCAAAAAGAAAAAGTCAACAGCGAGGTAACCATGGTTCACATACATCTTGGTGAAATCGCCACCGGCAAATATTTCCATCACGTGCATACAGATCACCATAATGGCAGCCACGCCACGCAATCCATCTAAAATTTGGTAATGACTTTTGGAATCAGAGAAAACGGAACTTTCTGTATTGGTATTCATAAGCAAGCAGTGGTTTTGCTGCAATATACATTTTAGGTATAATTTATAGCTTGAAAATTTTAAATCAATGCAGGTGGTGGGAGGATAGGCTATTCAAATCCCAACTAAACTCACGAAGCTTTCCTCACTGAGTACTTTTAAGAATTTTCTTAACATCACCTCAACAGTTTTTCTATATAACTTTACTGCTGAAAAAGTTTCCTGTTATTAAGCAGTTGCTGCTTGTTTAGATTAGATAAAATATGGAAATCACAGGCAGCCATACTTGATAATAAATAATGAAAACTACCATTTTTGGCGCTTGATTGCAATAACCTTTAAATAAATCCATTTTCATGTACTTCAACAACATAAGCCGTTTTATTCTTGACTATGGCTTTTCACCCAAATACACAAAGGCTGAATTAAAAGAATTGCCTGCCCTGCTCAATTTAAACGAATCCTTAACGGCAATCATGGAAGGAACGGTTAAGTTAATTTATAACAGTCATGTTAATACTGCAGCATTGATTGTTGCTACCGATCAACGACTTATTATAACCAGCAGGAGTTACCAGGCAGGCAAACTCAATAAACAAATTGATTTTCCGGCTATCACCGCCTACAAATTAAAAACCCTGAGAACCATAGGTTCTATAGAAATTGATGCTTATGATACTGCTACCAGTTTTTGGTCTTATAACATCAATGAGTGCCAAAAATTTTACAGTGTTACACAGGAAGTACTGCTAAAACTTGCAGAACAAAAACCAGCCTCAGCAAATGTGGCAGGTTACCTGCACACACTGGAAGTTTAGCAAACAATCTCCTAATAATTATGAGGCTTGCTGAGATACATGGGCCGCTTCCCAGCCGAGCATAGCTGCCTTGCGTACGCTTCCCCAATGATATTCACCAATAAGCCCGGTTGATTTTATCACCCGGTGACAGGGAATCAAAAATGCTACCGGATTGCTGCCAATAGCGGTACCCACTGCCCTGCTGGCTTTACTGTTTTCAATTGTATTTGCGATAGACGCATAAGATGAAACGTTGCCCATTGGTATTTTCAGCAATGTTTGCCAGACCTTTATTTGAAAATCACTTCCCTTTAAATGCAGTTTAATTTTTGAAAGATCAGACCAGTCGCCACTAAAAAACTGCAATGCTTTTTGCTGTATTAAATCTGTATGCTGTTTCAATACGGCATTGGGAAACTGCTCCTCCAATGTATTGAATGCGGCTGCATTGTCTTCAGCAAAACTAAGATGACAAATACCCACATTGGTAGATGCAACAATGATGTTACCAAAAACAGTTTCTGCAAAACTATAATTGATTGATAAACGATCTCCACCTTTTTTGTAAACAGCGGGTGACATTCCTTCAATGCTGATGAATAATTCATGCAGC
>CAZDHQ010000848.1:0-2288 GCA_964505135.1 uncultured Ferruginibacter sp. | reverse complement strand
TAGAAAAACAGTTGGGCAATAAATATTCATTCGATAATATTATTGGCAACTCAAAAATTATTAAAGCAGCTATTGATGCAGCAACTAAAGTAGCTACAACTGATGCAACGGTATTACTAACCGGCGAAACCGGTACAGGTAAAGAAGTATTTGCACATGCCATTCACAATGCTGGAAAAAGAAGCAGGCAAAATTTTATTGCTGTCAATTGCTCTGCATTCAGTAAGGAGTTATTAGAGAATGAATTGTTTGGCCACAAGGCAGGAGCTTTTACCGGTGCTGTTAAAGACAGCAAAGGAATTTTTGAAGAGGCGAATGGAGGTACTGTTTTCTTAGATGAAATTGGTGAAATGCCTATAGACTTACAGGCAAAATTATTGAGGGTACTGGAAACAGGCGAGTTTTTAAAAGTGGGTGATAGCAAAAATACCAAAGCAGATGTTAGAATTATTGCAGCTACCAACAGGGACTTACAAAAAGAAATCGAAGCTGGAAATTTCAGGGAAGATTTATTTTATCGTATTTCCGTTTTTCAAATCCAGTTGCCGCCTTTAAGAGAACGAATAAATGATATAGAAGACCTTGCCAATTTTTTTCTTACACATTTCGCTGCAAAAACAAATGGTAAAATAAAAGGTATGTCTCCTGATTATCTTGAGATGTTGAAACTGCATTCATGGAAAGGCAATATCCGGGAACTAAAAAATGTAATTGAACGAAGCGTTATTCTTTCTGATGAAGCTACATTACAACCGGGCACATTGCCCAACGATTTTAAACAGCCTGCTGCTCAAGGCAGCAAGCAACTATCTGCGTTCGACCTGGCCAGTGCCGAAAAAATCCATATTCAAAAAGTATTAAACTATACCAACGGCAACAAAACAGAAACCGCTAAACTCCTCAATATCGCTTTAACCACTCTGTATAGAAAACTGGATGAGTATAAATTGTAGTATCTTTTGTGATTAAATTAATCTTAAACAATCAACAACATGGTTACTACAAAAGAACTGCTCAATTCGCTTACCTACGAAATTATCGGCGCTGCAATCGACGTACATAAGTATTTAGGCCCTGGATTGCTTGAAAGCGTTTACCACGCCTGTATGGAAGTGGAACTTAAACAGCGTGGTGTTCCTTTTCAATCACAAATAAATATCCCTGTTGAGTACAAGGGTTTACAAATAGATGCTTTGCTTCGCTGCGACATATTTGCTTATGAAAGAATCGTAGTTGAAATAAAAGCGGTTGAAAAAACCTTGCCGATTCATGAAGCACAACTCTTGACGTATATGAAATTGCTCAAAGCGCCCAAAGGCATTCTGCTCAACTTTAATGTGACCAACATTTTTAAAGAAGGCCAAAAGACATTTGTAAATGAATTCTACAGAGACTTACCTGAGAAGTAAATAAATTTAATTAAAAACTAAGAGCAGACAATACAAGAATAGCACATCGTAATCTTATTTCCCCCTATGTGTTCCTATGTGCCTATGTTGTAAAATATAAATCGCAAACTACATAGGCACATAGTTCACATTAAGATTCACATAAAGACTTTTGTCTTTTCTATGTGCTCTATGTTCCTATGCGGTTCAAATAAAATTTACCCTTTCAAAACGATAGTCTCCACCCTTTCAAAATAAAAGGGTTTTGTTTTTTTAAAAACGACTGCTAGTTATTAAAACCTTTACCAGGCATACATTTCGCACATCCATTAACTTTTGGTTCACAGCTTGCCATCCTATGCTCAATCAAATCTCGAAATCATGCATCGAACAAAAACAAAACTAAAATCCTGGCATTTAATTGCAAGCTTTTATAGCCTTATCATCATTGCAGGAATTATTTACAAACTCATAAATGGATAAACATGCTTAACACAATCCTCTTACTCCTGGCAATGGCTATCTGCTTTGCCCTCTTTTTTAAATCAATTGATTTCTTCGAAAAAATGTAATCATGAACACAGCACTTTTTATTCTTTCAATACTTGTATTTGGCTACCTATTGTACGTATTGATAAAACCGGAAAAATTCTAAAAAATGAACACTGAATTATTAGGCGTAATTGTCACCTTCCTGCTTACAATCGTGTTGGCCTTCCCGTTAGGTAAGTACATCGCAAAAGTTTTTGCAGGAGAAAGAACATTTACCGACTTCATGAATCCACTGGAAAGATTCATCTACCGCATCAGCGGCATTGATCCAAACAAACCGATGGACTGGAAAGAATTTTTAAAAGCCATGCTTACCATCAACATGGTCTGGCTTTTTTACGCATTCTT
>CAZDHQ010000847.1:0-2291 GCA_964505135.1 uncultured Ferruginibacter sp. | reverse complement strand
ATTTTTCCAGATGAATGGTATGCGCCAGTATATCAGGAACCAGCACCTGGAGCTGGAAGTAGATGGATACCGGAGGAGCATGGAGTACGTGTACATGCCCAAGAACGACAGCCTTTTAAATGCTTGCCTCAAAAACCCCGAGACCTTTAATAAAACCTACATGGTGTACCAGCACCGTGAGCTGGAAGATGATCTCAAAAGTTTTATTCGCAAGGTGAAGAACAGACCAGACCTGTATATGGACAGTATTTATGAAAATGCCTATTCTTTGCTGCCTTATAAAATGCAGGCCAATTCAGTAAATACCACTATCTATTTTGTTCCGCTTTTTAAAGATGCGGTAGCGGATAGTTTTGATATTCTTTTGACTTTATACGGTGCGTATCATTTAGATGCGGTACGCTATGGTGCTACCGGCGGTCACCTGATGCACCATATGCTTAGAAGAAACAGGATGCTTGCATCAACAAAAGACCAGGATTTGTATGACCTGCTCAGCACAGTACTGGAGGAGGGCATGGCTGATTTAATTGATAAGCCAATCCCTGACTCAGTAGAAGTGCCCAAGCCATTAAAGTATTGCGATCAAATAAAATTGTCTTCTGAAAATGCAGTAGCGGTATTAGACAGTATGATCCGCTTACATGCAGATGGCAAGCAGCCTTTCAGTGCCACGGGGCAGTGCAGTGTATCACAGATGGGAGGCCACGTGCCGGGATACTCGATGGCGTTAGTAATTTTTAAAAACGGTCTGATTAATGAAGCGATCAGGTACACTGATGATCCGCTCAGGTTTGTATTGCTGTATAACAAAGCTGCTGCAATGGACGAATCTAAACCGCAACAGTTTTCAGATAAAACAATTGCTTACCTCAAAAACCTGCAAAAGAAATTAAGGAACTGGCGATAAAAAAGAGAAGTGCGGTGAGCACTCCTCTCTGTCATCGGTATTCGAACGGGGACTTAATCAGCGCTTATTGTTACATAATGTAATAATGGTTTTCTACGCTCACACGCATATCTGTTTCATCACTGTACTCCATTAATCTGGATTCTTTACCATTCCTTCTGTAAGAAGATTTTGAAAGACTGTACAGCTGCTGCAGGTTCTTCTCTATATTTTTTGCTATGGCTGTCATGGGTGTATCTGTTGGCTTGTTTTCAAATGGATCCTGTAAATGAATGGCCATTTTTTCTATCAATAGAAAACAGGCTGAAATTGCTACCACCAGCGGTACTTCCAGTAAACCAAAGTATTCAATCACACCAAAGGGGAGCAGTGCAATAAACAACAGCAAAGACAAATGAATGTATAAGCTGTAAGTAGCAGGAAACACGGTATTCTTGATGCGCTCACACTTTCCCATGGCTTCGCAAAGTCTTGTGAGTGTTCTGTCAATTTCTATCTGCTGAAAACGGTTGATCCATCCTTCTTCCAATGCTATTTTTAAATCACGGCCCATTAGTTCCAATATGGCAGTGGGTGCATTATCAACTGAACGAACATATTCCTGGTCTTCGGCATCCAAATATTTTTCAATGATGTTGCCTGATCTTTGTTCACGCAGGTGTTTGGCTAAGGTATACGTCCATGCTATTTGCCGGCGCATCATCCTGTCACGGAAGGCAGTCACGCCATCGTTATCATAGCCGTCATGCGTAAAGTTCATGATCTGCCTGCCCAGTGTTCTGGAGTCATTTACAATAGCACCCCAGATATGCCTGGCTTCCCACCAGCGGTCATAAGCCTGGTTGCTTCTAAACCCCAGCAGCAAGGAGATAACGGTGCCGAGTATGGCCGGAACAGCAATAGGGATATTGATACTGCTGATATGATAATTGCTATACAGCACGGCTATCAGTGATGCATAGAGTGTAATTACTATCAGCTCATATTTTATCTTGCCAAACACATAGCTGAAGGGTATATTTTTTTTAAGTAACATGATTTGTTTTTTAATAAATGAAAATGGCAGGCAATCGTGGCTACTAGCCAGCTATCGCAAAATCAGCCGGCAGCTCTTTTTGTACCAACACTTCTTCCGGTTGAATCTCTACCAGTTCATTAATGATTTTAATACCACTTTTTTTAAATAGCGGTATTGGATCCACGCTTAATTTATGTACAGGTGTAAACTGGTAATGCTGTGGTAAAAAAATAAGGTCAATTTCATTGGCATCTGCAAAATGCCTGAACAACGCTGCAGTATTGCCTTCCAGAAAATTGAAAGAAATCTTTTGGATTTTTTTAGAGTGTTTATCTTTTAGCTGTTTACAGGCTTGTCTAAAAT
>CAZDHQ010000846.1:0-2293 GCA_964505135.1 uncultured Ferruginibacter sp. | reverse complement strand
TTATTTCTTATTGCCAAATCAGTTGAAACCTGACTGCAGTGTTCTGCATTGATATGCAGGTATTCATGAGTGGTTGAGAAGGAAAGAATCGGAGTTACTGATGGGTAATCAAAATTAAATAGAAAATTTTTGTTCTCGTCAACTATGATAGGGTATTCCTGGATATAGTCAATGAATTTTGCCTTTAGCTTGTATATCCCTTCGGAAAGGTCAAGGGTCAATTGCTGGTCTGAGCCTGAATAGACGGTTTCTAGTGTGCCATCGACCAGGGTTAACAAAATCCCTTCAATACGCTGGTTGAAGGAAATTGTTATTCGATATTTATTTTTAGAATTCAACATAGCTAATGGTGTTTTCTGAATAATTCTCTATTAGTTTATTTTCACCGGTATTATTATCGATCAGCACGCTAAATCCTTGCTGCAAATTGCAATTCCATTTATCGCCCTCTTTTACGTCTTCTGTTCTGATAGGTTGTGCATCCCTGCCTTTAAGGGTAATATTTGAATTTCTTTTAAAGGAAATTTCACAATTGTGCCCAGAAACAACATTTTCCACTTCACAAACTACAATTGTGTCACCGCCGTTTGATGGGTCCACCTGGGCCTTCTGATATTTACCGTTTTGTACCGCATATGACTCAAAGTTTTTGTCAATATGACTTCTTAAATCGAAAGCTGTTATCTGCCCAGTATTGTTTTGATCTGCATCGCCATTTAGTGCCTGAATCAAAAAGGAAGTAAATGCTCCTCTTTTTTTATCCGAACCAATTTCATAGCTGAGTTTGCCATACATTGTCGCATTACAGATAAGTATTTTCGGACTTTTTTCGCCGATTGGGGTTTGCCAATCCGGTGCAGGCGAATCGGCATTTATATTCTGATCATAGTCTCTGCAACAATCAAGGAATATCAATATCTCATCAAATACCCCCTTGTTAATGAACCAAGCCTTGTAATCCAGGCTTGAAATACAATGGTTGATCCAGTTGGGCCAGTATCTCAGGCAAAGCGCTGTTTTGTCATAGGTTACACCTATGCCATGCCCGGCGAAATAGAAATAAAGGCGGTTTTTTTCCTGCCGGTGTTTTTTTGCATCCTGGATCACTTCATCAATCACTTTGTCAATATCCCTATTATCCGCGATCTGATTGTTTGCATCCGAAATCAAAAGTTTAAGATTATCGGCACCGGAATTGTCCTGGAGCGCTTTGTCAATATTTATTTCCGGATGATCATCCTTAAATTTGTTAATCGTGTTGTCTGAGGCAGGCACAAGTTTTTTGCTAAATAAATATTTTGCAAATTCTTTTGCGTCACTTACCGCCGCCGCCAGTGGTTTTTTTTCATAATGGTCGATGCCTATTACAACCGCATAGTTCATAAGGATATGCTTTTCATGATTGATTTCAGGGTATAATCGTCGTTGTCAAAATCTCCGTGTTTTAACGAGTTTGAAAGTAAACTAAGGTCGGTGTTCGCTATGTCAGTTGAGAGCACAAGCTTGTTCTCATAGATAAATGTTTTTATTTTCTTCAGTTCGTCGAAATTCTCGTACCTTCCTGTTGCTTTAAATTGTTCGTGAAGCCCCATAATTTTTGAGTCGATTTCATTTTCGAATAATCCTGAAATCATGTATAGCAAAGAATGAGTGTAGATGAACGGAATGCAATGGTCTTTCTTTTCATTATTTTCTTCCATTGTAAACATTTTGAACTTTTGAAATAGTCCTTTTTCTTTAGCTGGTTTCCCGATTTCAAGAAATAAATCAGTACGGCACGCCGGTGCGAGGAAGAATATGTTATTGTACCTGATGCCAGGGAAATTTTTATCGGTTCTGTCTAGTAAGTTACAGATAGCGATTGAACCTGCACTGTGACCTATCAGTTCTACTTCGAATTTTTTACCTGCCGCTGAACGGTCTTTGCTATGTTTTTCGAGCATCTGAAGAAACAATGCCCCGGCGTATTGGTCATTTCCCGAACGCCCGTTGTTGAGCTGGAACATTTCAGCTGATTTATCTTTCATTTGTTTCCATCCCCAATGACCAACTTTGTCTAAGTAGATTTTCCGGAAGGCCTCTTCCATTATTGTGGGATAGAAGTCATGGTGTGTTTTATTAAAATAGCGTTTTAGTACTGCAAAAGCAATTTGGGCAACTATTTTTGCTATCGCTAGAAATCCACCCCTGCTGATCGTTTTATTTTCGGGTTCGATATTTATTAATTGTTCCGACGCTTCACTCGAAAGGAGTTGTTTTGATTCTGTTTCCAGGCGTTTATAAAACTCGCTAT
>CAZDHQ010000845.1:0-2294 GCA_964505135.1 uncultured Ferruginibacter sp. | reverse complement strand
CAAAGAAGTATACAAACTTCCCGGCTTTTTTAGATGTTGCCATAAATAAGAGCTTTTTTTCAATTGCAGAGTTAAGCACTATTGGTAGCTTATTGTAAAACATTCATCACCGCAAGAATTGATTTTTATCATTTGAAAATGGGAAAACAAAAAGCCAGGATCAATCCTGGCAGTATCAAAAATGTGATGATGGAGAGAAAATATGGCCAGCTATTTCTTCTTTAGTAATAAAGGCTCCCTAATAAACTCAAACAACCTTTTATAAAATGCCTGCAGTACCGGGTATTCATCTACTTCGTAAAGGCTTTTAGAAAATGTAATGGTAATTACACTGTTAACTTCTTTATCTTCTTTATTGTACTCAACAGCCCGGGTCATTTCAATATCTTTTTGTTCAGCACTTAGCCTGATTGCCTTTGGTAACTCTTCTACTATAAAGCCATCCGGCAAAGAAATCATGTTAATGATCTTGACCGTACGCTTATATCCAAAATTTATGTTGGAAAAACGTTTGTCTCTCAAAAACGGATTCTTATCAAATCCTGAAAACAAATTGAGCGGTACAAAATAAAAATCACCAGCCAGGGAAAGCTTTCCGGTAAAATCACAATGCTGGATAAAAGCACTGGAATCATTATTGACACCTTCGGTAGTAAATTTTGTTACAACTGGTAAAAGTTCTTCATCATTGTAATGATTCCTGATAAACTCTTTTTCGTTATCCATAAACTGCTTCAGTTTCTCCACCCTGGCATATCCGGCACTCTGTACATCGGTGTTGCCGGTTACCGTGCCATCTATATTTATGATTACTTTGTTTACCACCAGCTCATTGTAAATAAGAGACTCATTCTTTATATCTGAAAGTTCCTTTGTTTTTTTACCTATCACCAATGCCCTGGTATTTAATAATTCATACGGAGTATAGAAGGCTGGCGTATATTTTTCTGTAGCATTGAGGTAATAGGTTTGTTCTCCTACCTTAACACAAGCAACCACATTGTCAAATTGATCTACAAATGTATAGGCAGGATTTACCTTTCCATGCCATCTTTCACTCACAATAGCCGGACTTACATCAAGACCTCCTTGCTTTAGAAGATTGATTAAAATAAAATTTATCTCTGCGCTGGTACCTGTTTTCTTTTCCCAGGCTTTCTTTAAACCGTCTGACGCATACTTTGAATAGATGTGATTCCAGGTCATATTGGACACCACAAAATCATAAGCCATTTTCATCTTTGCCTGGTCGCTACCAAGTGTTTTTAATTTTTGTACAAATTCATCCGTTCCTGGAATTGACTTCCCAATCACTCCGCCAAACTCAGAAATATTTAAGAGCTCCCTTGATACTGCTTCCCAGGTATTCATATACTTCGTGGTGCTTGTAGAACCACCATAGGCGCCTGATGTAGTATTCAGGCCACTTAACTGGAACTCCACATGCTGCAAGTAGTCTTTTCTTGAATCAATGTAAGGTTCGTAATCAAGCGCAGGGATATTATTCATCTCAAAATAAATAGATCCTGTAGACGAATTTTGTTTTACAATGGCCTTAAAGTCTGGCCGCTTGTGAAGTACGTACGAAAATTCCAAGTTTGGTCTAATTGAAAGATCATACTTACTTGTTACCACTGGCAACCTATCCTGGAATTCCCATGTATCCAGTCCACCATAGTGCCTCATATTACTCTCATATTGAAAATCTAAGATGCAGCCAGCTTTAACAGCAGGAAATGCAAAGCTCACTGTGCTATACCTATCATTTCGTTTATTGGTAAAAATATCTTTTCGTGATACCGGTGTTGCTACTAAACTGCCATTTTCAAAATTAAAAGTGATTGCTTTTTGAATGGTGATATCCTCAAAATCATCTTTACTCCAAAAAGGAATTGTTATGTTACCTTCTTTGATCCCTTTTTCATTGAGTACTTTAATTCGAATGTGATGTGTTGTAATGAGATGATAGTAATCATCGTAATTAGATACCGCTTCATGCATCAATATCACGGCATTGGCTTCTGTATCAAAACTGCATTTAGTAAGTTGAATTTCTTCATTACTAAACTCGCCAATCGGTGTTAAAATGGATTGAGCAAAAACATGCTGGAACAATACAGTTGAGAATGCCAGAAAGGATAAAAGGCAAGCCCTTTTTAGTTTCATGTGGTTGTTTTTTTATGGTAAAGAATTTATTCAGGTGTGAATGTAAGCCATTTTCATCTTTCGTAGTAGGGAATTTCATCGTGGCTTACGGATTCCTTTTGCTGCCAGTAAGCCTGTGTCACAATATG
>CAZDHQ010000844.1:0-2298 GCA_964505135.1 uncultured Ferruginibacter sp. | reverse complement strand
CTTCGCCGGTTCTGCAAATTACAACAGCTACATCACCACTTCTGCCATGTGTGATCCAATTTTTTGTACCATTAATAATCCAGTCATCACCTTCTTTTGTTGCGGTTGTTTTCATATTGCCTGCATCACTACCTGTATTGGGTTCTGTTAAACCCCATGCTCCCAAATACTCACCGGTAGCCAGCCTGGGCAGGTATTGCTTTTTTTGTTCTTCATTTCCAAAGGACAAGATATGACCTGTGCATAAAGAATTATGTGCTGCCAATGACAGGCCTATTGAACCACATACTTTTGCTATCTCTTGTATAATCGCACTGTATTCAAAATAGCCTAAACCAGCTCCGCCATAGTCTTCAGGAACCAGCACACCCATCAGTCCATACTTACCCATCTCTCTAAACACATGCAAAGGAAATTCCTGCGCTTCATCCCATTCCATAACATGCCGCTTTATAAATTGCTGCGCAAAATCACGGGCAGTATATGCTACCTGCTGTGTTATTTCTTCCTGTTGAAAATTCATACGGGCAATTATTTACTGTAATCTACAAAAATTTTAAAGGATAGCTTAGTCGGTGGTTAAGTAGGGTAATGCTTTTGAGTATACATCATCTGTAACAGCCATCACTTTTTTGAGATCAGCCAAAGAAGAAAAATTTCCATGTTGATTGCGATATTGAACGATTGCATTGGCTATTGCATAACGCAAGTAGGGATGTGATTTTAATTCATCTATTGTAGCCGTATTGATATTAATTTTTTTAAGCGATGCATTATTGAGGACAAGTTTATCTTTTATTTTCTGGAAAGTAGAATCAGGTAATCCAAATGTTTCAGCTACTTGTTCTACCTTATAAAAACCACCAAGTTTGTCTCTGAAATTTATTATGCGTTGTGATAGTTTACTTCCAATGCCAGGTAATGCAATCAATGCTGATGTATCTGCAGTATTAATATCTACCATTAACACAGTATATATTTTCTTTTCGGCATTAGCTGCAGTTGGCTGTTTACTAATGACTGCTCCTGTATAGTTTTTATTTTGCTGATCATCCGGTAGTTTCACATATGGCATCAATCTTTCAGCATCTGTTTTTGACATTCCCCAAATTTTACCGATGTCTGTTGGATTTTTGAACTTCCCACCCTTTGCCAAATAGTTCTTTATGGTGGTAATGGTTTTGTCTCTAAGTCCTAATCTTTTCCATCCATCTTCACTTAAAGTATTAGGGTCAAAATAAAATAATTCACCCTTGGTGGTTGCTGACATATACCGCTTTTCATCGGGCTGATTATACTGCGGATATTCATCGCCATTATTAACTGAATAGGATGAAGTGGGATCGCTTTGCTTGATGTTCAATGCAGCAATTTCCTTTTCAAAATTGCTGTGATCATACTTTTTCTCCCTTACCAAAAGCGGTGATACAAAGGGAAGTGCACAGCAAATAATTACTACAAAGAGAGTAAAAAGATGACCGGTTTTGTGTTTTTTAGTAAAGTTGGTTGTACTGGTTATAACCTTCCACATAGGCTGTTCATTAAGGTTAGCCTAAGCTACAAAGCATATTTTATACTACCAATACCCTATATGTGTAGTTTAATGGAAGGATAACTGCAAACCATCAAAAGCAAGCCTGGTACCGGAAGGCAGTGTTTCTTCCACATCTTTGTGCTTACCCAATTGATGGCTTACATGCGTAAAATAAGCATTGGGCATCTTCAATTCCTTTGCTAAGGCAATCGCTTCGGCTAGCGTAAAATGGGAAAGATGCTCCTGGTGGCGCAATGCATTTACAACCAATGTATCGCTGCCAATAATTTTTTCTTTCTCCTCAGGGTCAATACGATTGGCATCTGTAATATAAGTGAATTGCCCAATACGGTATCCGTAAACGGGTAGTTTATAATGCCAAACCTTGATTGGAGTTATTGGAATATCACCGATAGCAAAGGGCGTAAGGTCAATTGTATTTAAATTAACCTCGGGAATACCCGGGTACTTTTTTTCAGCAAAAACATACATGAACTCACGACGCAACGTTTCCTCCGTAATTTCATTCGCATAGATTTCCATGGGCTTTCCGCTAAAATAGCAATACGCTTTTACATCATCCATCCCAGCAATATGATCTTTGTGGGGATGGGTATATACCACTGCATCCAGCTGCTGCACATTCTCTCTCAGCATCTGTGTTCTAAAATCTGGTGTAGTATCTATCACAAAACTGGTAGTTGAACTCTGCACCAAAATACTGCTTCGAAGCCGTTTGTCTTTTTCATCTGACGAAGTACATA
>CAZDHQ010000843.1:0-2303 GCA_964505135.1 uncultured Ferruginibacter sp. | reverse complement strand
AAAAGGACGATATTTTGATTGGTGCTTTTGATGATGATTCCATTATTGGCTGCTGTATGCTCTCCAAAATTGATAATAACTGTACCCGCCTGAGGCAAATGGCTGTTCAGAAAAACAAGCAGGGGAAGGGTATTGGGGAGTCAATGATTGCCTTTGCTGAAAACATTGCCCGGGATCGTGGCTATAAAAGATTAATGATGCATGCCCGTGATACCGCTATTGGCTTTTACGAAAAATACGGTTATAAAGTAAAGGGTGATGAGTTTATTGAGGTAAACATCAAACATCACGTAATGGAAAAAGACCTGGTGTAATCAATTAGCCTTTAATTTTTGCCGAGAGGATCTTTCTTGCTTCATGTACAGTATCTCCTTCAAATGCTTCTTTGGGTACGATAAAAAAAGAGCGTGGGTTAAAGTATAAATGAAAGAAGTGGGGACTTTCCATCTTGGTGCTAAATTCTTTCCAATCCCAGCTACGACTGCCATTTTCATTTTCCAGCATGAAACTATTATTACCCAGGGTTACCCTAAATCTATCCTTAAATGTATGTGACCTTCTGTAAACAATAAAAGGTAATACAAACCAAAAAGCAATCATCATTACAAACCATAAAAAAGCGCTCAGTAAAAAAGCGAATGGCGAAATCTTTTTAAAAAAGAATAAAGCAGCAGAAAGGATAGCAAAAACGTTTACCACTATCATCATCAGTTTTATTTCTCTCCGGGTGATAAAATGATAACGAAGCGCCTGGATTACTTTCCCTTTATGATAATTGAAAAATGAGGAGGTCATGCAACAAAGATAGCAGAAGGCTTTTGTTATAAAACCAAATTGAATAAACTATTGCACAAAATTGCCCGGTAGAAACCGGGCAATTATTGATAAAAAAACATATGTATGATGTGACCAGCACATGCACAGCCTTGATGAATTAAAATAGTTCGGTTATAGAAATTCAGCCATGCGGTACAAAGTCACATTATGAAGATAAATAATTCCACTAACCTGCAAAGAGGATGACAAAAAAAATTTGACCTTTTGTGAAGAAACTGTTAGGTAATTGATCTTGGAGTATTCAAATATGTTTTAAAGTATCATTCTTTTTTTGCTGGAGGCTCCACACCATCTTCTTTATATTCGGTTTCTTCGAGCTCTTCCTGGTCGCCTTTGCCGAGTTTTATCTTAGGGTTTTCCTGAGTGCCTGTAATGTTCATCGGTATGCCAATGATACCAAGCGGCGGCAACCCAAGCCGCATTTTGAGTTTGAGCTGTCCATCAAAACTGGTTTGGCCTTCCATGCGTAAACGGAAGCCGGCCATCTTTACCTTAAATCTTTCAAGGGTAATGATATTGTTTTTGATTTTGCTTTTGATATCTACTTTACTCAGATCAGGATTAGCAATGCTGTCTTTTCCGGTTTTTTTGCCTACTGCAGAGAACAGCTTAAAGCCTTTTACTTTTACCTGCTTTACTGATAATACGCCCCCACCTTCCAATGATGGATAAACAGGCTGCATATTTCCATCGAGCTTTCCCTTTAGTGCGTAATCCAACGAAATTATTCCCTGGGATTTCCCGGCAGCGGTAGCCATATCACGGAATAGCTTGATGGAATCATATGCCTTCTTTACATCAAAGTCTTTTGCGTTGATTTTAAAATCGAATGCAGCTTTATTGATGCCTTCACTTGCATAACTGGCGTCCATCAGGGTTTCACTTCCTACCAAATTAAAACCGGTTTGCTTTAGCACCAACTTACCTTTATTAATCTGTAGGTTGCCCCTGGCTTTATCTATTTGTACACCATTAAAGTTTACCTTGGTTGCATTGGCAGTAATATTCAAGTCAAGATTAGAAGGAATAACCACCACACCTGTTTGGACACTATCTTTTTTTGCAATTGTGCTATCGGTTTGCTTGCTGCCATATACCATCCATTCATCCACATTAAAGTAATTTGACTGCAATTGAAAATCCCCTTTTAACAGTCCCGTGCTGGAAAGCGCATAAGCAATTACATTCTGCAGGTAGCCATTCATACTCATATCGGATGAGCCGTATGCGGCTTTAAAGTGATTGAACCACATTTTATCCTGCTTAAATTTGAACTCGCCCTCCTTTATCACAAATGGTTTGGGTAAATATTCCGTGGTGGTGGCTATATCTCTCAGTTCAAGTGTGCCTTCATTATTGAGCCTGCTATAATGTTTATTTACTGCATCACTTTGTTTGCCCTGCAAATGCAGGTCTGCTTTTACAAAGCCCGTAACATCAATTCCCTTTTGGGAAAACACTTTGTA
>CAZDHQ010000842.1:0-2312 GCA_964505135.1 uncultured Ferruginibacter sp. | reverse complement strand
TCCATAATGGAAGGCGTAAACTTCATCTGGGCCTCCAGTCGCTTTACTTCAAAGCCGCTGCGTTCTTTGGTAGCCAGCCTGATATGCGCCGTTACTGAATCGCCTTCAAATTTTACATTTTTTAAATCGCCGTTGATCTTTGCAAAGCGGATATGGTCTGCATCAAACAATCCTTGCTGCATAG
This sequence comes from uncultured Ferruginibacter sp., assembly GCA_964505135.1. Lineage (GTDB taxonomy): Bacteria > Bacteroidota > Bacteroidia > Chitinophagales > Chitinophagaceae > Ferruginibacter. Next base: position 2,128 of record CAZDHQ010000842.1, on the reverse strand, counting down.
TGAGGTCGGCATCTTCTTTTTCATTATCAAATTCACCATTGCTGATATGAATTTTTTTGGCAAGAATGGTCCAGCCTTTCTGCTGTGTTGCTGTTGTATCTGAAGTTTTTCGTTTGGCTCTTGCAATGTGCAGCTTATCACGGTTGCCCTCGTAATCATATTGCCTGAAAAGCGGATCGTCGATGGTTAAGCTGCCAATGCTCAATTTTTGCAGGTTCTGATCAAACTCATCCACCTGCAGATCAAGTGCTTTTAAAGAAACGGTCATGTCACGGCCTGTCCAGTGATCATCCTGTTTTAAAAAGATATCGTTTAATTTTAATCGTTTCACATCAAAGTCCATCCCGTTGCCAGTCTTTTCCATTTTTTTGGGCCCTGAAAAAAAATCAACCAGGAACTGGTAATTCCATACAGAATCGCTGCGGTGCAAATCAACGGACACATCAGATAATTCTACATATTGAATCACCGGTTTGCTCTGTAAAAAGAACCAGTCTGTGATATTTACTTTGGTACTGCCGGCAAAAAGAATGGTGTCTTTTTTTTGATCTTTCACCAGTAAACCCTGCAGATCCATCTTATCAAAAAAACTGTAGCTGATATGTTGTATACTGATGTCTGCATTTAATTTGGCTGATAAGGTCTTGGTAACTTTTGAAACCAGGAAGTTTTGAACAAAGCTTGTTTGCAAGCCAAACCACAGCAGCAGGAATAAAATGAAGAACGAGAGAAAGAAAGAAGCCTTGTGTCTTGTTTTGTGAAACACAAACCAAAAGCCCGTGATCCATCCAGCCAATGCAGCAATAAATACGCCGGTAGAAGCATTGGATTTAAGATAAATGAAAATAAAACCCAGCACCAACCAAAAGATCAGTGTAAGCAAAAGCCATTTGAGTATTTTGAAGCTTCTTCGCAGTGGTTTAACTATTAGTGTAAAAGTAACTGAATAGCCCGCTCTGGGCAAATTCGATACCAATTTTTACTTTTCTTTTTCATTCGGGGATTTAATGCTGCTTCTTCATATCATCATTAAACTGCCGGGATTTGTTTTTAGGAATGGATAGACTTTGCCAGTTTTCATTTTTAATCATTCTTGCCACATAAATGAGCTGGCCAACATGGTAGGGATAATGCGCCAGCTGACGATTAATAGCGTCCATTACTGTTAATGCTTCACTGCGGATATAAATGGTTTTTAAAAGGTCTTGTTCTGTCAATGATTTGATAGCATCCAGGCAAACCTGCCAACCTTTTTCCCATGCAGCCACCAGTTCCTCTTTTGTCTGAAGGCGTGTTTCAAATTCTTCATCCCTGCTGCGCCATTCTTTTTCGCCATCGCTGGTTAAAAAGTCGGTCCACCTGCTCAGCATATTGCCGCTCAGGTGTTGAATGATTATGGCAATGCTGTTACTTGCTTCATTTGGTTGAAAATGAAAATCCGCTTCGCTTAAAACAGCGAGTGTTTTATCGCCGAGCTCTTTGTAATAAGTCAATCTTTTGATGGCGGAAGAAAGGAAGGTTTGGCCGATGGTATGCATATAATTGCTGAACTAATTATTACAATGCAAATTTAGCCGCTTTGAAAAGAAAGCAGCTAGCCACCTGTAATGTTTTGGTAACTTTACATTGAAATTTTCACCATGAAAAAGTTGCTTACCGCCCTTTTAACTGCCTGTACCTGCTTACCAGTACTTGCACAGGACTTTTCATCTTCTAATCTTCCAATTATTATTATCAATGCCAATGGACAGGAAGTAGTGGATGATCCCAAAATAACCGCCGATATGTCTATCATAAATAATGGAGCAGGCCAGCGAAATAATGTTACTGATCCTGCAAATGAATACCAGGGTAAAATTGGTATCGAGTATCGTGGGCAGACATCACAAATGTTTCCAATGAAATCATACGGATTAGAGTTAAGGGATAACGCCGGCAATAGCATTAATGAATCACTGTTTGGGTTACCATCTGAAAGCGACTGGATCTTGTACGCACCTTACAATGAAAAAACATTGATGCATAATTTTCTTGCGTATACGCTTAGCCGTGAGTTAGGTCGCTGGGCAAGTAATTGCCGTTATGTCGAACTGGTGGTAAATGGGGAGTATCGTGGTATTTATGTTTT
>CAZDHQ010000841.1:0-2314 GCA_964505135.1 uncultured Ferruginibacter sp. | reverse complement strand
ACTATATAGCTGCGCCGGTAATGGGCAGGCCTGAAGCTGCCAGGATAAAGAAATTAAATTTTTTATTGGCCGGTGATGTTTCCGTGTATGATGTAGTGAAACCATTATTGAATGACGGGGGTGCCGTGGGTATTTGGGAGTTTGGCAATGATCCATCGCATGCAAGCGTAGCCAAAATCTGCAGTAATTTTTTAATCATCTCTGCCATTGAATCCATGGCCGAAGGAATTAATGTAGCTAAGAAAAGCGGTATTGATGTGCAGGCCTGGTTAAACATGCTCACGCAGAGTATTTTTGCTGCGCCGATCTACATCAACTACAGCAATATTTTAATGAAGGAAGCATTTCAACCGGCTTCATTTTCTTTAAAGCTGGGTTTAAAAGACGTGAATCTTATTAATGAACAAGCGGCTTCACTAAATGCGGAAATGCCGATTGGTAAATTGTTACAGCAGCGCCTGCAGCAATGTGTAGTGGATGGCTTAGGAGAGCATGACTGGACGGCAATTGCGATGGCGCTAAAATAGTTTGTTTTTTAGCCAGTTTTAAATTTACACACCACCGCTCCCTAAGGGAGCGGTGGTGTCATTTTATTAAATGGCTATACTTTCAAAAAAAATTCTTGCTTATCTTCAAACAGTAAAATTGCAATATGAAAAAGTCCTTCCTGCTTATTTCACTATCACTTTTTGTTTTCATTTCATTTAGTCAAACAATCCAAACTACTGCTGTTAAAAACAATAAGGTAGATTACCAGCGCCTGGCTAAAGTTGATGACCTTATTAATGACTACATAAAAAAAGACTGGATAAAAGGAGTAGTAACACTGGTAGTAAAAGATAACCAGTTAGTACAATACAAGGGCTACGGCTACCAGGATGCAGATACAAAAAAGCCTATGCCCAATGATGCCATCTTCCGCATCATGAGCCAAACAAAAGCCATTACCAGTGCAGGTATCATGGTACTATTTGATGAAGGAAAATTTTTGCTTGATCAACCAATCGCTGATTTCATACCTGAATTCAGGAGCCCCAGGGTGCTGGATAAATACAACGCCGCAGATACTACTTATACCACCGTTCCTGCCAATAGGAATATCACTTTCCGGGATTTACTAACACATTCATCCGGTCTTGACTATTCAGCTATTGGTAGCGAAGACATGAGAGCTATTTATGCAAAAGCCGGAATTCCTTCAGGCCTGGGACATATTGATATGACTTTACTTGATGCTATGAAGATTTTAGCTAAGCAGCCTTTGAAATTTCAACCTGGCACAAAATGGCAGTATGGCTTGAATACTGATTTGCTGGGTTGCCTGATTGAAGTGATCAGCGGAATGACCTTAGAAGAATTTTTAACTAAAAGAATTTTTGAACCGCTGGGCATGAAGGATACTTATTTTAACCTGCCGCAATCAAAGGGTTCCAGGTTGGCTGCTGTGTATACTGAAGATGACGATCATAAAATTATTAAGTGGAGCCATACCTTCCGCAATATTGACCCGGATTATCCATTGATTAAAACAAAATTTTTCAGTGGCGGTGCCGGTTTATCATCTACCGCTTATGACTATGCGATTTTTTTACAGATGCTGCTGAACAAGGGTAAGTACAATGGTAAACAAATTCTTGCACCACGTACAGTGGAACTTATGCTGAGCAACCAGCTTGATTTCAGCTTTAACGGTACCAATAATTTTGGATTGGGTTTTGAAATTGTAACAGAGAAAGGCGCTGCAAAAAGTACAAGAAACAAAGGCAGCTTTTCCTGGGGCGGTTATTATGGAACTACTTACTGGGCAGATCCAAAAGCAAACATGATTTGCCTGATCATGACACAACATACACCTAACAGTCATGGCGATTTGGCTACTAAATTTCAAAACCTGGTGTACGCAAGTTTAAAAGAATAATTATTTGAATATAGAAGGCTTCCATTCCAGCACATAAATAGCTTGTGGTGGAATGGAAGTTAATCCTTCCGCATCTGCCTGGCTGGTTCTTTGTACAAATAGATGCAATAATTTTTTCTCCTTCCATAATGCTGCGTCATAAGTGGGCTCCCATGACTCTACATAATCTTCGCTCAAGTCAATCAATTTCCATGTTGGCTTTGCATAAAGGTTTTTACAAATAGCTAACGAAACCTTGCTTCCTCTTTCTGCATCCCTGAAGATTAATGCAAGTGAAACCGCATTACTATTTTTCCATACAATTAATTGCGGTCTTGCTATAGGGATTTTTTTGGTGCCTGCTCCTGCAAGTGTGAAAGCTGTTTTTCTAAACGCAAGATCCTGCTGCACCCATTT
>CAZDHQ010000840.1:0-2315 GCA_964505135.1 uncultured Ferruginibacter sp. | reverse complement strand
GAAGACCACTCTACTTTTAACACGCAAACTTAAACAGATGAAAAAGATCTTCATATTGCTTTCAAGCATGCTTTTATCGGTTGTGATTTTTGCTCAAAGGCCTTCCAAAGAACAAATGGAAGCTGATAAAAAAAAGATGGCCGAAGCGCAGAAAAAGCTAAATGACCAATTATCCAAATTGAATCCTGACGCCCGGAAAGGCTATGACAGTTTAGTGAATCTGTTTGGTGGCGGACAGAAAATGGATAATGCAATAACCCAGGTAAACAGCAATCAGTCTGCAGGAAGTGGCACTGTTTCCAATGGCCCTGTTCCGGCAAAAAATACAAAAGCAATTGCTGCTATTGCCGCTACACCTTCCAATGCAAATATGAATGGATTTATCGGCACAACCGGAACAGCAACATTCGCTGCCGTACTGCCTGCTGCAAAAAATAAGGCCCATGAAATTTATAAAGCACTTAAAGAAAAAGGAGCCACAACTGATGAAACTGGAAATGCCGCTATAGCCTTGTGGATGACTGGGCGTACTCAAATCGCATTGAGCTTAATGGCAGAAGTGTGTAAAGAGAATGCTGACAACACGGATAACTTAAATAATTATGCTGCCATGTTAACGATGATGGGAGCACCAGAAATGGCAATTCCTATTCTCAATAATCTTAATAGCAGGTTTAAAAAGAACAGCACGATACTCAACAACCTTGGTCAGGCATGGTTCGCCTTAGGCGATGCAGATAAAGCGAAAAAATATTTAGATACCACCCTTACTCTTTCTCCATCACATGCACAAGCCAATCAAACGATGTGTTTGATTGATGAAGGTAAAGGAAATAAAACAGCAGCTACTGCATCAGCTAAAACTGCATTCAAACAAGGGTATAGCAGCACAAGAGCAGATCTGTTGAAGCAACTAGGTTACACACCAGGCGCAGGCGATTACAACAGCTTTCCACCATCCAATAAAAGTGATGACCTGCTTAACCTGGGTGGCTTTGCGATGCCTGCATTTCCAAAATCAGTAGCAGAGTGCAGAGCGCTGGATCCAATATGGAAACAATTTCGTGCGGATATTGACCAACGGTTGAAACCGTTGCAAAAGATGATTGACGAATCAAATAAACAAACGTTGAAAAGATTGGAAGAGCAGCAGAAGCAATTCATGAATGCAAGAGAAAAAGCGATCAGCAATCCCGGTTCCATTAGTCAAAGTGATGCCCTGAAAATTGTTGGCGGTCCGCTGTTCGCTGAAAAAATGAATGCAAGAGAGAATTTAATATTACAAAACCTGCAGCAAAAAAAACAGGCTGCTGTTAAAAGTATCCAGGACTATATGAATGGCGAAGGTGGCGCTTTAAAGAAAAAATATGATGATGCAATAGCTGCTATTAATAAAAAAATGGCTGATGTTGGCGAAGGCGGAAACACTACACTGGAAATGATTTGCAGGGAATCGGTAAAAGCCTCCAATGATTTTTTGAAACCATATAATACAAAACTGGAAGGCTTATACAATGATTATCTCGCTGCTGAGAGGCAACTGCTTAATGAGATGTCTTATTCATCCCTTTACACAACATATCCTGAGTTGCTGCCCGGTATCAATGCAGGTTTGCAGCTGCAATGGCTGAGAGATTTAAGCTTAACGCAAAACGGTTTCAACTTTGCCAATATTACAAAATATGAATGTACCGATGATGCAGAAGGTAAGGGCGGCAGGTTATCACAGTTCAAAGATCCCAACTGTACCATCAACAGTGAGTTTGGAAGTGCAAAGCTCGGCTTTACCATGAAGCTTACCTGCAGTGGCTTAACCACCTCTGTTAATGCAGGTGTATTGGGTGTTACTTTAAACCAGGACCTGGATCATGCCGGTTTTGGCGATTCATTTAAAAATTGCACCGTTAGCATTGGGCCTAAAACAAGTGTTGGAGGCAAAATAGGTCCATTGCAGGCCAGTGCAAGTGCAGGTGTAGGCGCCGATATTGAAATAGACAGAACCGGTATTACCGATGTGGTTGTTAGTGCCAATGCCGAAGTTGCAGCAGGAGTAGGCCCTGCCGGTGCCAGTGCAGGAATGGAAGGAAGAATAAGTCTGAATAGCGGTGCAGCCTCAGTAAACGGTACAGGAATATTTAAATAATTTTTTTAAAAAATATAGTAACATGAAAAAAATACTGATTGCCTCTTTACTTTGTATGCTTTCCTCTTTCCATGGATTTAGCCAGGGTCTAACCTTCGGAAAATTTTTAGGCAGCATTAACCCAACAAAATTTGTTGGCAACTCTACCTACAAAATGTATGAAAAACAAGTA
>CAZDHQ010000839.1:0-2319 GCA_964505135.1 uncultured Ferruginibacter sp. | reverse complement strand
ATTCTCCTGTTTTTCATCTCTAAACACAGTTGGAAAATCCCTGTACGCAGCAAGTAATTGATAGGTTGCATTGGCAGATGTAGCGGAGTATTGCAAATAATCTGTTGCATCATGCCATCCACCCACTACATCAATATGCGTACTGTCTGGTACCGGTGCATACAAAGTATATCCATCATAAGTATGACAGGAGTCTTTTAAATAAGGATTAAAACCACTTCTTTGCTGGCGCATGTATCGTAAACAAAAATCAGCAGCACCATCATACACATGATCGTTAATGGCAAACGATGGAGAAAAAACGGTAGCTGCTTTAATTACAAACTGCCCATTGCCTTTAAAGGAAGAAAAATCAAGCCGGTAAGTACTTTTAAAGGGACCATATTTTCCAAAATTCTTTCCTGCAGATGCTGTAAAAACAATCCTGTTTGTCTTGGCATCCAATAAATAAAATACAGACAGATCAATTGATTGATTGGTACCAAACACTGCCACCTTGGGTGATGCAGTTGCATAACCAAGCTGGTTAATTCTAATACAGGAATTAGGTTGACTAACAACAGTTGTGTGTAGTACACAAAACAGCAAAGCAGGTAGTAAAATTTTCATAGCCTTAAGCATTCGCTTAAAGATAGTGTTTCTGCTGAAGTAAAATTAAAACTTAGGGCAATCCAGATTCTTTCGTTGGCTCTTTGTCATGTGATCTGTTTCGCTGTCCATGCTAAACAAACGGACTGGTCTTATCGTAAGAGCAATATAACCACCTCCATTTTGAATTTTATTTTTTGAAAAAATATTGGAGAGATTATGTACACCCAGCAACAACGGCCCTGCTCTTAAAGCACCGCCAACCCATAATTGTTTGCGCATGTTGAGTAACACTGGCATATAAAGACCTAAAGACCTTGTCTCCCATCTTGGCGTAACTGCCAGCAGGTTCATATCTTTTATAAACAAGGTGTTAGAGGATGCCAATTGAATAACCGGTAGCGTTAATTCAGCGTTTACAAAAAAGTTATTGCTTAAGTATTGGTCTACATTTATTATTAACCTGGTAGGCTGGTATATTACAAAATTACTAACGGTAGCAGTAAACGAATTTGCAATAGAGGCGATGGTATCTCTAAAACCGGCAACATTTTCAATATTTCGGAACTTACCCTCCAGTATGGAATCTGTAATGCCGCTTTTACTTCCTATTGCAAGACCACTATTCCTTCCATGCCTGTACTTGTTTCCGCCAATATCCATAAGCGAAATACCAATCTTGGTGCTGTAACTAAAATCATCCGCCTCATCATCGTCTTCTACACCTTTTTGAATGACGTATTCAATACCCACATCAAATCCTACATTATTATAGGCACGCTTTAAAAAGTTCTTTGCATTGATAGTACTGGATCTATTACTGTTTACATAATCAAAATTGTATGAGTAGCCATATTGCAGGTTGCCCGTTTCAAGCGAATAGACTGTGCGGCCATCGTTATCAAAAGAAGTAGAGTATCTTAAATCCTGCGCCCTTGCATACCCACCACCCAAAGAACGGGTAGCCTTCACCGTTATACCAGCGTTTAATAAACTAAATCCATCATCAATTAAAGTGCGGCTGTAGGTAAAATAGCCTTCCAACCAACTGCTGCCAACAGTTTGCCCTGACAAAGGCTGACGATCTACATTGATTTTTAAAAAATCGGCTAAGCTGTATACCGTATCCTGGTAATTGGTTTGGCTACTGTTGGCGTAAGCATAGCTGCGGACATTACCACCAAAAGCAATAGCAGAATTTGCATTCAACCTGATTCTTGCATTAAAAAGATGTAAGTCCTGGTTGGCAAAAAGGAAACGTTTTTTTACGCCGTTGTTTGAAACAACCACCGCATCAGAAGAAGGCGAAAGCAGCGAAAAATTCTTTACTTTGAAAGTATTGGTGCTTTGCTTTACCTGCGCTGCAAAAACAGTAACATCCCAGGAGAAAGGCACATGCTGTATGGCCGCCGGATTACTAGCAGGAGCTAAACTTCCTGCATACATAGAGCCATGAATAGCCTGGTAATTTTGGGCTGAAGAAAAAACGCTAAAGAGCAAGGCTGCAATAAGAAGGCCGCATTTATGATACATCCAGTAGTATAATTTTTTTGTACTTCGCAAAACAAGATACGATAAATACAAAACTAATAGCCGATATGCTTACCCCAATATTGATTCTAAGAATATAGCAGTTTTTACAGCCAATGGGCTCAAAAAAATAATTCTATCTTTATATGTCTACAAATTAGAACAACAACTTGCTTATGAAAAAAATTATAACATTATTTC
>CAZDHQ010000838.1:1403-2320 GCA_964505135.1 uncultured Ferruginibacter sp. | reverse complement strand
GGCAACTGGATCCATAAACCACCAATTGCACTCCAGTCGCTGTTCTTGTATAGATTACCCCCATTTTGCAGGCTGTCCACTGTTTGCTTCAATAAACCTCCATAAGCAGGACCGAGTTGTCGTTTTACATGTTTGCTTTCGCCCACATTTATATTCAATAGCAAAGGCACCTCAAGATAATTTAGTTTAGCGCTTTTTTGACTGCCATCTCTAAACAAGTCATCATAAATATCAGAAGCATCATTGCTAAAAGAAGAAGATGTTTGTACAAAGCTTACTTCAGGTTGTAAACCAAATCTTTCACTGAAATTGAATTGCATAAAACCGCCCAACTGGAAATTATAATTGAATCCTGATTTGTATGAAGCACCTGTAATTTTATTGACATTCACACCTGCTTTGGCACCAATGCGAAAAAAATTTTCATCATCCGTTTTCATTTTGCTTTGAGCAAATACAGGTACAGAGGCAATCAGAAAGGCCGCAAAAAATAGGCTTGTTCTCAACATAGGTTTCGTTTGTTTTTCAAAAATAGGGGAAGCCATGTATAAAGAAAGTTAATTACTACCTCATTTAAACCAGCGTCAGTAAATCAATGGGTCAGGCCGCTTCAGCGCCCCTACCCTCTACAAAAATATTTTGCGTAACCAAAAGGTTTCCTATACATTTGCGTAACCGAAAGGTTACATTAATTCTGAGTGATGAGAAGAGACGTATTCCAGGCAATAGCTGACCCAACCAGGAGAAAGATTATCGGCATGGTGGCGAAACAGCCACTAAATTTAAACGCAGTGGCGGAAAATTTTGATGTAAGCAGACCTGCTATATCAAAGCATATTAAAATATTGACTGAATGTGGATTGATCACCATCAAGCAACAGGGACGTGAACGCTATTGCGAAGCAAAACTGGATAAG
>CAZDHQ010000838.1:0-1393 GCA_964505135.1 uncultured Ferruginibacter sp. | reverse complement strand
TTAATGAAGTTTCCCATTGGCTGGAACAATACAGGCAATTCTGGGAGCAGAAGCTGGATGCACTGGAGAATTACTTACAAAAGATTCAAACAAAACAAACTACACCTATAAAAAGTAAAAAGCATGAAAAACGAAAACAAGCCGGGAAGCGAAAATAAAGAAATGTCTATTTCCCGACTATTAAACGCACCACAGGAACTGGTGTGGGAAGTATGGACCAAAGCCGAGCATATCAAAAACTGGTGGGGGCCTGAAGGCTTTACTAATTCGATTGAAAAAATGGATCTCACCGAAGGTGGTGAATGGGAATTTATCATGCACGGGCCAGATGGCACCGACTTTAAAAACAAGCACATTTATTTAAAATTGGAAAAGCCGTCTAAATTGGTATTGCACCATATAACATCTCCCAAGTTCATTATGACAGCTACTTTTGAAGCAAAGGGAAATCAAACGCTGGTTACACTGCATTCTGAATTTGAATCGGCAGAACAATTAGAACAAGTGATAAAAGTATTTAAAGCAGATGTGGGTATGGTACAAAATATGGATAGGATGGAAAGATACTTACTGGCAATACAAGGCAAAAATATTGACGGAATCACACTCGTTAAATGACGCAATTACACTTGACAAAACTTTTATCTTCATTGTCTAAAAATTAAACCATGTCAACCAAAGCTATCAACATCATCTACTGGATTTCAACCATCATTTTTTCGCTGCTAATGATTTCTACTGCCGTTCCAAACATTATGGTAAATGAAGACTCCATAAAATTCATCCATGATATGCTTGGCTACCCTGTTTATTTTATTGCATTTATTGGAATAGCTAAACTGATTGGCTCCATTGCCATTTTAATTCCGGGCTTTGATAAGATAAAAGAATGGAGCTATGCAGGTTTGTTTTTTGATATTGCATCTGCCATTTATTCTGGTATTGCAGTGGCAAAAAAAGTTGATCCGCAAATGATCTTTCTTTTGCTATGGATTGTGCCGGGCATTGTTTCTTACATTTTCTGGAATAAGAGAAAAAAAATAACCGGCAAAGCGTAAACTAACAGTAAAGCATAGCCGCAAATATTTAAAACAACTAATTAATTCGCTATGAACAACAACAATCCAATTATTATCGAACGAGTGTATAATGCACCTGTTCAACAAGTGTGGCATGCCATTACGGATAAAGACGCTATGAAAGAATGGTATTTTGACCTGGCTGAATTTAAACCCGAGGTTGATTTTGAATTTAGTTTTAATGGTAAAGGAAAAGAAGGCGAAGACTACCTGCACCTGTGCAAAATAACAGAAGTGGTAAAAGAGAAAAAGTTGCAATACAGTTGGCGCTATGATGGCTATGAAGGAATCTCTTATGTAACCTTTGAATTATT
>CAZDHQ010000837.1:0-2321 GCA_964505135.1 uncultured Ferruginibacter sp. | reverse complement strand
TCACACAACGAGACAAAGAAAACGACGAAACAACGGTTTGAAGCCCCGGCCATAGAAATAGAGGCACAGAAGGATTCTATTTAAATGTACTTATTTGGCAAACAAAAGTTTGTCTTTACAGGCACACGCTGTAAACTTCATTACAATCTACTATCTTAGCCCGGCTAAATATTCTACATGAGCATACATATCAGCGCCAAGCCCGGGGAGATTGCAAAAATAGTTTTAATGCCCGGCGACCCATTGAGAGCAAAATACATTGCAGATAATTTTTTGAGTGATACAAAACTGGTTAGCAGCACCAGGAATATTTTTTATTTTACCGGCAAATACAAAGGAAAAGAAATAACCATTGGTGCAAGCGGAATGGGCTGTCCTTCTATCGGCATCTACTCTTACGAGTTGTTTACTGAATATGATGTAAACTGCATCATTCGCATTGGCACTTGCGGTGCTTACACGACTGATTTAAAACTGTTTGATTTGATCAACGTCAATATTGCCGCAAGTGAATCTACTTTTGCAAAATATGCCTGGGGTATTGAAGGCGATGCTATTGCTCACCAGGGAAACGCTTTCGATATCATTAAACAAACTGCCGTTGATAAAAAGCTATCGATTACTAACTGCAACGTACACTCGAGTGATATTTTTTACCGGCTTGATACTGCTGTACCGGAAGTGGCTGTTAAAAATAATTGCATGGCTGTGGAGATGGAGGCCTTTTCATTATTTGCAAATGCAAAACACCTGGGCAAGACAGCCAGTACCATTTTAACCGTAAGTGATGTGATCCCAACACATGAGGCAATTTCTGCAGATCAAAGAGAAAAAGCATTGTTGCCGATGATGGAACTGGCGCTGGAAAGCGCAGTGAGGATGGCTGATTTATGATATAGGATTTAAGATGTAAGATTGAGTAGCTGGATATACAATGTATGATTTACGATGCAGCGATTTGCATTCAATACATTGACTGTAAGAATTAAAAGTCCGGCTAAATGTAGAAAAGCTTCCCGCCTATTCAAACCTATTTCAAAAATCAAACATCAATAAATCCTATAGATCACACTAGCACAATCCCAACACAAAAGCGCCTTGCTCCACTAAATCAGACATCCGACATCAATAAATCCTAAATCCGCCATCTTTAACCTGTTCCATTTAACTTTGCAGCATGACTAAACTTTCCGTAAACATCAACAAAATAGCAACGTTGCGTAATAGCCGCGGAGGCAATAACCCTAACCTTATTCAATGCGCTTTGGATATTGAGCGTTTTGGTGCAGATGGTATCACCGTACACCCAAGACCGGATGAAAGACATATCCGCTACAATGACGTGTATGAATTAAAAAAAGTGATCGCCACAGAATTAAACATAGAAGGTAATTGCACGGAAGATAAGTTTGTACAACTGGTACTCTCCAATAAACCAGCACAGGTCACATTGGTGCCGGACGCATTGGGGCAAATCACGAGCAATCATGGATGGAATACTGTAAAGCACCAGGATTATTTAATCCGAATGATTAAATTGTTTAAGGATGCTGGTATACGCACTTCTATCTTTGTTGACCCTGTGATTGAAATGGTGGAAGCTGCAGCTACAACAGGAACTGACCGCATTGAATTGTACACAGAAGAATATGCAAGGGAATATGCAGGCGGCAATAAATCTGCAGTAGACATTTACACTGCTGCTGCAACAAGAGCCAATGAATTAGGGCTTGGTCTTAATGCTGGCCATGATTTGGATTTGCATAACCTAAAATACTTTTCGGAAAATATTCCCGGGCTGCTGGAAGTATCCATTGGCCATGCATTGATTTGCGATGCGTTGTATTACGGTTTGGAAAATACTGTGCAGTTATATAAAAGGCAATTAAATTAAACAGGCGAATAACACTAATTGAACGGATTACACGGATTAAGAATAAAGTACATGATAAAATAATTCCTGATCAACTACACATAACGAACTAAACAATACAATTCGTTTAATTCGTGTAATCAGTGACCAAAAAATATAAATGGAAAACGAACTAATAAAAAATCTACTTGAGGCATTGGCCATTTCACCAGACAATATTCCTTTGCGTATACAAGTGGCTGATATGATGATGAAAGAACGTATGTATGCAGAGGCATCTGAACAATACCAGCAAGTTTTAAGCAAACAATATGGCAACTATAAAGCCAGTGCCGGATTGGCAGCGAGCTATTATCACCAGCAAAAATATTCTGCAGCAATTATTATTTACGAACAGCTGCAGGATCAACTGCAGCGAACTGAAAGGGCGCTTTACATCAAAAGCCTG
>CAZDHQ010000836.1:0-2321 GCA_964505135.1 uncultured Ferruginibacter sp. | reverse complement strand
TAAAGGAAGGCGCAACAGAGAAGTTACCAAGAATAATATCGGGCTTTTGGTCGTTGTCAATGTCACCCACATCCATAGTTAACCATCTGCCTTTTTCCGTTCCCGGAATGCTGAAAGGCTTAAAATCAAAATTGCCTTTGTTTTCGAGATAGATGAATCCTTCTTCGGGATGCTTTTGATAATCTGCGAAAAAAGAAATAGCTGCAATATCAAGATCACCATCGTCATCAAAATCCCTGGCCATGGCTTTAAAGCAGCCATTCATGGGGAAAAAATATTGTTGCTTAAAATGGTTGTTTCCGTCATTCAAGAAAATATAAATTCCGTGATACGGTTTAAGTACTGCAGAAAAATCAGCATTGTCACCACAGGTGTAAACGATATCAGCAAAACCATCCTTATTAAAATCTGCCAATTCAAAATAAGAGGAACCATAAATAGATGGAAAGCGCAGCAACTCTTCTTCTTTAAACTGTCCATTCCCTTTATTCGTAAATAAAAATATACCTTCCTCACCCTGTGAAAACAGTGCCCAAATATCAGGCAGCCCATCTTTGTTTACATCCTGTATGTACGCTTTGATAGCCCCTGGCAAAGCTCGCAGCACATGCCGCTCGTATTGATTGGCTCCCTTGTTTTCCATCCAGCTTAACGCACCTTCCAGGTTACCAAACTCACAAACCAGGTAATCTAGTTTTCCATCTGCATTTAAATCTGAGGAAGAGACCTGTACGGGGCGATATAGATTTCTTATGAACAACCCAGTATCCATATCCATCTTTTTATTCTTATCAAGCTTGATGGATTGCAGGAAACCAAATCGGCCATTATTCGGGTTAAGCACCCCGATATTACATGCAACGAATTGCTTTTCATTTATATCAATATCTACTACAGGGGTTGGTGTTGCTAATGTATCCATCAAATCTAATTGGCTGGTAAACCTGGATATTTTCTTTGTTGTGATATCTGATATAAATATTTGTTTTAAACCGGATGATGAATCAATATGTAAATAGGAAATAGCGGGTACAGGCGACTTAAAGGGAAATGGTTGAATACTAAATAAGTTTTCGCCGCTCTCTGGCTTTCCTTTACGCTTAGGTTCTTCCAGTTGATCAGGCGAAACAGCAGTAAAATAGTCTATGATATGCTGCCACTCTTCATCGTTTACAATTGGCTTTGATGGATAGAAATTTCTGGGAATATTGAGATCAAACTTATTAATATTATAACGGGCACCTTTAAACGAAAAAATCCCCAGCCGAGGTCCCATAGCAGGCAAAATTCCGCTTTGCCAATGCTCTGCATCCATTAATGAGGGGTCTGGTAACAGATGACAAGACTGACAGTATTTTTCAGCTAATAGCTTTCCTTTACGAATACTGGCATCAGAAACGTCCTGGTGAGATTTATTCTTTTTTATTTTTTCTTCACAGGAACAAAGCAAAAGCAACAAAAAAAAAGATACCCAGTAATAACAAAAATTCTTCATTTATTCCATTTAGCCAATTTCAAAATTAATCATCATCTCACAGGAAGCTAATTAAAAGTTTATCTCCCTCGTTTCTCCTTTTAAATTGGTGATTTTAACGACAGAAACATTGCTACCCACAGCAATAAACCTGGAAGACTGAGAAAGAAAGGAAGCGTTGTAATACAATTCTTCTTTTCGTACGGCATTATTTTTCAGCCTGATTTCTGCGTATAAATCTGTAGGCTGTACAGGTATTAGGCGCTTTTCTTTTTTAAGTTCAAAAATTTTCAATGGTCCACGGTTTTCACCAGATGCAAGCAGGTATTTTCCTTCTTTTCCTCTAAGCTTTACCAATCCTTTACCATTGCCCGGGATAAATATGCCGCTTTGCATAATAGAAAGTGATTGAAAGTTTCCTTTACCATCACCTTTTAGCATCAATCCATTCATTGCATCATATCTTCCAATAGATACATCAGTTCCATAATCATTTGCGTTAATAACTACATCAAGGTTGCCGTCATCATCAAAATCATCCACCACCATTCCATTTAATACAGATAACTGTGCCTGGATTGGCAACTCTGTTATTGAAAACTTACCATTACCATCATTTCTTAAATAAGAGGATTTTAAGTTGTTTGCTTTTAAAATTATTGCGCCCTGTAATTGTTCTTTGGAAAAAACCTGGTCAATGGTTGCAGTTGCATAAGATTTATAGTTCTGGAATTTAGACCGCATACCAATCATCTGTTTTACAATGTCATCACGGTTTTGAGCAGGGTATTCTTTTTTTGTTCTATCCTGCTGGCTTTCGGGCAGGTATAGAGTGGGGAATGCATCA
>CAZDHQ010000835.1:0-2321 GCA_964505135.1 uncultured Ferruginibacter sp. | reverse complement strand
CTAATAACAATTAAGAAAGCAATTGAAACAGGTAAAAACGGAACTTCTGTAGCGGTAGCTGCTGCACCCACTCAGCAAAAGCAAACAGTAAAAAAATCCGGCGGCGTAAATACCAAGTATATCTTCAGTGAAACGGGAGTTTTTGGTGCCATATTAAAACAGATAAAACTGGTAGCGCCTACTAATTATAGTGTAATCATTTACGGTGAAAGCGGAAGTGGTAAGGAATCAGTGGCTCAATATATACACGAACAAAGTAAACGTAGCAGCCAGCCATTTGTAGCAATTGATTGCGGTGCATTGTCTAAAGAGCTTGCAGCAAGTGAATTGTTTGGACATGAAAAAGGATCATTTACCGGTGCATTGAACCAAAAGATTGGTAGCCTGGAAGTAGCTAATGGTGGTACCGTATTTCTTGACGAAATTGCTAACCTGCCTTATGATGTGCAGGTTTCTCTGCTAAGAGTAGTGCAGGAAAGAAAAATGAGACGAGTAGGTGGCAATAAAGATATTGATCTTGATATACGGATTATTGTAGCAAGTAATGAAAAGCTATACGATGCTGCACAAAAGGGTAGATTCAGGGAAGATCTGTATCATCGTTTTAATGAGTTTAGTATTCATGTGCCTCCATTACGGGAACGTAAAGACGAAATAATGATTTTTGCGGAATTCTTTTTGGGAAAAACCAATACAGAGTTGGAAAAGCAAATTCACGGTTTTTCGCCAGCCGTGGTTCAGCTATTTAAAACATACCAATGGCCAGGTAATTTGAGAGAACTAAAGAATGTGATAAAAAGAGCTGCGCTTTTATCAGATAGCGAAGTAATTGACTTGCCAGTATTGCCTTTTGAACTGGTAAATCACAACAAACTTACATTCGATAACAACAATGTAAGTAATGGTAATGTGAATCAACCATCGCCATCTTATTATCATGATGAACTTGGATTTAGTCATCATGATGGTATGTTTATAAAGAAGCCTGCTGAAATTAATGAGCATACTTTAAAAGCAGTTAGTATAGATGCAGAGTATGAAACAATAGTAATGGCTTTAAAAAAGGCAAACTATAACAAAAGTAAAGCTGCCAAAATTTTAAATGTAGACAGGAAAACGCTCTATAATAAAATGAAGCAGTATAAGGAGTTTAATGAGGAAGTAAAGTCTACCGAGTAATTGTAAAATAATTAATGCGTGTGATAAAATAACATGGAACCCATGAGAGTGTTGATAATCGATGATGAGATTGATATCTGTTTTCTGCTTGGCAGCATATTAAAAGGCAGAAACCTGCAGGTTAGTTATGTAAACTCATTATCTGAAGCTGCAGACGCTATGGAACAGCAGCATCCTACAATTGTTTTTATTGATAATCATTTGCCCGATGGGCTTGGCGTAGATTATATCAGGCAATTAAAAGATGAAAACCCGGGAACCAAAGTGGTGATGATTACCGCTTATGATAATTTTTCTGACAGGGTCAAAGCGTTTAAGAACGGTGCTGATACATTTATCTCCAAGCCTTTTTCAAAAGATTTAATTTACCAGGCAGTTGATCAATTGGTACAAAGCTAATCCCCAAGGCTACGTGCAATATTTTCTACATCGTATTATGTTTTTCCTCTCCAATTTCCCAACCTTTTAGTTGAATCATTTAAAAACTACTGTTAACAGTGCATAAACAAACTGGCAGTATTTTTTCATTACAGTTTCCAAATAATTTTTTAAAAATTAAAAAGAAAGTTATGGGAAACTTATTGTATTTAATTGCAGTAATACTTGTAATCGCCTGGGCAATTGGTTTTTTAGGTTATCATGCCGGTGGCTTAATCCACATTCTTTTGGTGATTGCTGTTATTTCTATTCTATTAAATGTTATCAGAAGAGCTTCCTGATAATACTTGCAGGCTTTTGTTTCACCAGCAGTTGAATCATTAAAACTACTTTAGATACATGTTTTCAAATCAGCTCACCACTTTGCCTGTGTATGCAAAAGCCTGCATCACTTTATTGCTAATAACGCTTATTGGCTGGCTGCTCTATATTGGCAGTAACATTCTTGTTCCACTGGGATTTGCTATTCTTGTTGCTATATTACTGTTGCCCATTACGTCTTACCTTGAAAAAAAGAAAATCAAACGGGAGATTGCTATTTTAATTTCCATTACAGCAAGCGTAATATTTTTTAGCGGATTGATCTATTTTCTTGCATCACAAGTGTTGGCTTTTTTACAGGATGTGCCGACAATAAAAAAGCAATTGCTGCATCACTTTGCAAATATCCAGGCCTGGATGTCATCTCATTTTCATCTTACACG
>CAZDHQ010000834.1:0-2339 GCA_964505135.1 uncultured Ferruginibacter sp. | reverse complement strand
TGCCTTACTTACTACATCCCTCAATGTTTTCCTTGATTCCGCATTACCCAGTGGCAGCTTGGTTTCAATATCATAAAAAATTACTTTCATGCCCAGGCTTTCTGCCAGTACACTTAATTGGCTTCCAATATTTCCATAGCCTATAATGCCCAATGTCTTACCCCTCAATTCAAAACTTCCTGTAGCATCTTTCATCCAAATGCCTTCATGTGCTGCCTTATTTTTGTCAATGATTTTCCTGATTAAAAGAATAGAAGCACCAATAACCAATTCAGCCACACTTCTTGTATTGCTATACGGTGCATTAAATACAGCGATGCCCTTTTTTGTTGCAGCCTTTAAATCAACCTGGTTGGTACCAATACAAAAGCATCCTATAGCCTGCAATTTTTCTGCTGCATTCAAAACATTTTGGGTTATTTTAGTTTTGCTTCTTATGCCGATTAAATGAACGTTTTTGATTTCTTTTATCAATTGCTCTTCATTTAATGCTCCACTCAGCTTTTTAACGTTTACATAGCCAGCCGATTTAAAGAAGTTAACTGCCACATCACTAATGTTTTCCAGGAATAAAATATTGATCTTTTCTTTCGGATAGCTTGTTAATTTTTTGTCGGGCATTGTATTTCCGTTTTATTTTGCGCAAATATATTTCATTCGCAATCAATATCAGCACCTACTTAATTATGCCGTTTTTACAAAGAATGCATTTGCCTAAGTATAATTTCTTCACTTATTTCTTCTGTATTGCTTGCCTGGCTTTTGTAGCAGGCCTTTTTTCATGCCATAGCCCCACTACCAAGAAGAATAACCTGCAGGATAGCACTTCCATCGCATTGCCGGATGCAGGTGCATTGTCAGCAGCGGAAAAGGAGCGAATAAGAAAATATGCAGAAGCCTGGTACGACAGTTCTTTAGTAAACAGGGGATTTAACGGCGGCATTATTGTAGCTGAAAAAGGAAATGTTGTTTTTGAAGCTTATCGTGGCACAGGTCACATGGCACAAAAAGATACCATCACTGATAGCAGCTCTTTTCATATTGCTTCTGTGTCTAAAACCTTTACTGCTATGGCAACATTAAAGCTTTGGCAGGATGGCAAGCTAAATATTGATGATGAACTCAGTAAATATTTTCCATCTTTCAATTATCCGGGCGTTACCATCAGGAGCCTGCTGAACCACAGAAGCGGTCTGCCTAATTACGTGTACTTTATGGAAGCACAGGGTTGGGATAAAAAACAGTATGTAAAGAATGAGGATGTATTGAATTATCTGATCACCAAAAAAGCTACCCTCGCCAATATTGGTTCTCCCAATACCCATTTTGCTTATTGCAATACTAACTATGCTTTGCTGGCCTTATTGATTGAAAAAGTAACAGGCGAAAAGTATCCTGACTTTATGAAGCAAACATTTTTTGAACCTTTAAAGATGAAGCACACTTTTGTGGCAGACAGTACTATGCTTACATCACTAATGCCAAGCTATGACTGGCGGGGCCAATTGATTCCCATGAATTATTTAGATGCGGTGTATGGCGATAAAAATATTTATTCTACTCCACATGATTTGCTTACATGGGACAGAGCGCTTACCAGCGGGAAAATCTTTGCAGCAAAAACATTACAGGAAGCCTATATGCCTTACAGCAATGAAAGGCCCGGAATCAGGAATTATGGTCTTGGTTGGCGCATGAACATTTATCCGAATGGCAAAAAAATGATTTATCACAATGGCTGGTGGCACGGTAACAACGCTTCATTTGTGAGATTACTGGAAGATTCCGCAACGATCATTGTTGTCGGTAATAAATTCAACCGTAATATTTACCACGCTAAAGAAATAGCGAAAGTGTTTGATAATTACGATAGCGAAAGTGAAGAGGAAGGCGAAGCGGAAAGTACCAGGGCCAGCAATGACGCCACCACCATCATAAAACCAACGACACCTGCTAAAACACCAAAGAAAATCATTGCAAAGCCTGCTGTGAAGAAGCCTGCAAATGCTCCGGTAAAAAAAGGGGTGAAGCCAGCGGTAAAAAAGCCTGCAAAAAATCAGGCAATATTGCCAAAAAAGAGATAAGCAAGAATAATAGCGGTGATAACACCTACCAGGTCTGCCAGGAGCATTGAGCCAATTGCATAACGGGTGTTTTTAATATTCACTGATCCAAAGTAAACAGCTACCACATAAAAAGTAGTATCAGATGCTCCCTGGAAGATGCCCGATAATTTGCTAGCAAAAGAGTCAGCACCAAAAGTTGTCATCGTACTAACCATCATGCCTCTTGCAGCACCACCACTTAACGGCCTGATCATTGCGGTAGGCAATGCATCT
>CAZDHQ010000833.1:0-2344 GCA_964505135.1 uncultured Ferruginibacter sp. | reverse complement strand
CTAAAAAACCAATTATAGCGGGTAGAATAAATGCTTTGGGTATTGGATTGTTGGCTGCAGGCTTTACTTCTTTTACTTCAGGCGCTGCTAGGTTTGATAGCTTCTATGAAGGATTATACAAGGAAGAAACCGAAGCATTCAACATGTACGAAAGATATTATTTCCCTCAACTGCTAAGCACCATAGGGATTGAAAGAAAAAATCCTGTAAAACACACAGCTATTTCTGGATTGATTGGAGCATGTAACTGCAAATATTGTACGGGAAAAACCGTTAGCCAAATAATGGATTCAAAAAATAATAAGCTTCATTTTTTAGAGTTGATGAGGCAGGAAGTAGCGAAAATAAAATCAATATCTTCCGAAAAAAGAATTGATTATTTTTTGCAACGGATAGATACTTCTATAGTAAATTACCAAAAATTAAAAGGGGTGTTTAAACCTGCAGACTATCAATATTTAATTAATTGGAAGGAAGTGTTTACTGAGTTAAATAAAATTGCTTGATATGTTTAGATACGAAAAAGATATGATCCCTGTTCTGAAAGAGCATCTTTCTAATTTATTTAACACAAATTATTTCGTCGAAGAATTCAATACAGGTATTGGGATTGCTGATTTAGTTTTCGCAAAGAACATAGGAAATAGGAATGTTGCCATTAAAGACTTTGAATCAATTTCTTGGGTTCTAAAATACATTAATGCTAGTAAAGGTAAAAAGAAGTCAATTCAAGACACTGTCGATAACTTCAAATTGAATAGGATGAAGTTCGTTAAGTTATTGAATTATTTAGAACAGCTTAATTACGTATCAATAAAAGAAAACGATTTTTTTATTGTACATAAAAAAGTTAAGCCTCGTATAAATGAGTTCTATTCAGTTGAAGCCAAACTAAAAGATTGGAAAAGTGGGTTATATCAAGCAATGAGATATAAGAACTATTCTCACAAGTCCTATTTAGCCATTTCTGAGAATTTTTTGCGTTTTGTGAATATTGAGATGCTAAAGGAAAATAATATTGGACTTATTTCTGTGTCTAACACTTCAATAAAAATCTTAGTCAAGCCCAAAAAGGCTTTACCAATAAATGAAGTAGCCCACTATTATCTATCAGAATCATTTACAGAACGATTATAAGTACTGGCCTAAATTGAAGATTTAATAATACTACACAGAAGATGTATTCTGTAATTCTTATTGGTACTTCACATTCGGAAAAGGGGAAATGTAATCCTTATGAGTTATATAAGATCCTTGAGGATATACAACCTGAAGTAATTTTTGATGAACTACCTATTTCCGCCGCTGCAATGTTTTATGGTGAAGATTTTGATTTTTTTTATTCGAATAGTTTATTGATTAACCGTCATCATCTAAAAATTCCTCTTGAAGTAAAAAGTGTTAAAAAATATCAGCAACATTATAATGTAGAAATTGTTCCAGTCGATATTGATGTAACAGGAACATCATCTGAACACAGAGACGAAGTTTTGTTTTTGTTTAGTCTATTCTTTGAAAACAAGAAGTACAACGAGTTAGATATTGAAAAAGAAACTTTGATAGCACAGGAAGGTTTTCAGTATCTCAACAGTGATGAATTTTTAGATCTTCTAAGGCGAAAAGAGGATATAGAAAAGAATATTATAGACTTACATGTTGATAAGGACAGGTTGCTTTATATCTACAACGCATTTTACACAGAGGAATGCGATAAACGTGAATACGCAATGCTTGACAATCTTTACAATTACAGTATAAATAACCAATATAATCAGGCTGTGCTTTTACTTGGCGCTGACCATAAAAAATCAATTATGCCGAAAATTTTTGAGTATGACAAACAATCGGAAATTAAATTGAATTGGAGGATGTATGGAAGCTAATAGTAAAACTTATAACATTCGCTTTAATCAAAGCCCACTAACGGTATGCGGTACAAGTGAGTGACACAACGATGCTGCCATAAAAGCCAATGTTGGTAAACAAAAAATCTTCACCATCAGTCACGTTTATCTATGCGGCTTTGCCCATCAACCTAGTTCAAATTTGTTGCTTCCGCTCTTTCACTCCATCAAAATAGGCATCATAATCTGGCCGGATGGTTTTCATCCATCTATCCCACCACAGGAAATACAATCCATAGTTGCCTTTAAAGAATTGGTGATGCTGGTTGTGGTTAACAGAAGTATTCATCCATTTGCCAACAGCACTGCGTTGAAAGTTTTTGGGAAACAATTCCCAGCCAAGGTGGCCATACACATTGTACAGCATCATGAACAAAAAGAAAAATGTAAGCTCCCCCGAAATTCGGCCATTTAAAGTTAGAGTTAACAAACCTGAACTT
>CAZDHQ010000832.1:0-2346 GCA_964505135.1 uncultured Ferruginibacter sp. | reverse complement strand
GAAATACAAAAGGAGTTTGCCAAATTGGGAACAGTAAAAAAGGGGTCTAATGAAAAAGTAGAAAGCTATAATGTAAAGCAATCTAAAATAGCCATTGGATCAGGTGGCTTTGCCGGTAAAGGTTTTTTGAAAGGAACACAAACAAGGGGAGAATTTGTTCCTGCACAGAATACTGATTTTATCTTTTCATCTGTAGGTGAAAGTTTTGGATGGATCGGCTGCGTAGTATTAATGTTACTTTATTTCGGCACCATGTTCCGGTTAATTTTTATTGCAGAACGACAGCGGAGTGCTTTCAGCCGGGTTTATATCTATTGTATTACAGGCATACTCTTCTTCCACGTTGCGTTAAATGTTTGTATGACATTGGGGCTTGCGCCATCACCAGGTATTACACTGCCGCTGCTTAGTTATGGAGGTTCTTCACTCATCACATTTACCATTTTACTTTTCATCGCTATCAAACTGGATGCAGACAGGCAGATGGTATTGCGTTAAGTATTTTATATGTAATGCTATCAGGATCGTTTTAAGTAAATTTGTGCTGAATTTATTTTACAACTTACTCTAAAGACAAGGCAGCGTCTTATAAATTTGCGGTTAGGGGCATGAAGATTATTCCACTTAGCGAAGGCAGTTTTACAATAGATAAAACAAAAAAGTTTATTCCGTTTGATACATCCAAAGATGACTTGCAGCAGCGGCCCGTGGGTAGCTTACTGGTAGAGATTCAACCCTTTTGTATCATCACAGAAAAAGATATTTTGATCCTGGATACCGGCTTAGGTTTTAGCAATGCTGACGGCACTTTGCAAATTCATCAAAATCTTTTGGATAACGATATCAACCCAATGGATGTAACCAAAGTATTGATGAGCCATTTGCATAAAGACCATGCAGGAGGTATCAGCAAAAAAGATGAGTTACTTAATCAGCATTTTTTTAGTTTCCCCAATGCCACCTATTATGTAAACAAAGACGAGTACCAGTTTGCAACTGAAAAAAATAATCCCTCTTACCTTCCCGAAGATTTTACCCTATTGGGCAACGCCGATAAAGTAGTGTTTACACAAGGAGATGGCATTATTGATAATTATATTAAATACGAAGTAACCGGCGCACACTGCCCTTATCACCAGGTTTTTTGGATAGAGGAAAACGATAAGAAAGTTTTTTTTGGTGCAGATGTAGCACCACAGTTGCAGCAAATGAAAAGCCGCTTTGTTGCCAAGTATGATTTTGACGGGAAGAAATGTATGGAGCTGCGCCAGCAATGGTGGCAGCAGGGCAAAGAGGATAACTGGACCTTTTTATTTTATCATGATATTAAAACGCCTGTCTTCTCTTTTTAAGCAATAATAAATAAGGATTTGTTTATTGCTGTAGTAAAATATCTTTGCCACTGTGCAAACCAACCATTTCATGAACCAGGCTAAAACTACTGAATCGCCATCCAACTTTGACAATCTTGAAAGTAAATCTGTACTTGAAATTATTACTGGTATTAACCAGGAAGATGCAACGATAGCATCGGTAGTACAACAGGCTTTGCCGCAGATTGAAAAATTGATTAAAGCTCTGGTCGAGAAATTAAAGAACGGGGGCAGACTCTTTTACATAGGAGCTGGCACCAGCGGCAGGCTTGGTGTGCTGGATGCATCCGAAATTCCGCCTACTTACAGTGCTTATAATGTGGTAATTGGTATTATAGCCGGTGGAGATCATGCCATCAGGAATGCGGTAGAATTTGCTGAAGATGATACAGCCCAGGCATGGAAAGACTTGTTGCAATACAATATATCGTCCAAGGATTTTTTAATAGGCATTGCTGCGTCAGGCACCACGCCTTATGTACTGGGGGGAATCAATGATGCAAAGCAACATGGTGTTTTAACTGGCTGTATTGTTTGCAACAGCGGTAGTGTTATTGCCGCTGCGGCTGATTATCCCGTTGAGTTGATTACCGGCCCTGAGTTTGTAACCGGCAGCACACGCATGAAAGCAGGTACCGCCCAAAAGATGGCGTTAAATATGATTTCTACTACAGCTATGATTCAATTGGGGAAAGTGAAAGGAAACAAAATGGTGGAGATGCAATTGTCCAATAATAAGCTTTGGAACAGGGCTACTAAAATGCTGGTGCAGGAGTTGGGTATTGATGCCAAAGCAGCATTGGCGCTGATCAAGGAACATAAAAGTGTAAAAAAAGCTATTGCAGCATACCATTCAGGGAAGTGAAGTTCTTAAAACTTGACTTCCATATAAAAAATATCCCGCCGAAGGCGGGATTAATCAAAACTCAAAAAATAAGTTTACCCATTATTGTTTTTTGGAGGACGAAGATAA
>CAZDHQ010000831.1:0-2351 GCA_964505135.1 uncultured Ferruginibacter sp. | reverse complement strand
TAATAAGAAAGATGAAACAGCATGTAAGACTAATGATATCAACCATTGTTTTATTTTCTTTAGCTACAAGTGGAAACGCACAGGCAACAATCAGCAGGAATGAACTGGGTAATATTGCTGTGACACCGGCAACTGTTTCCAATGTTAAAGTAGTGTCAATCCATTTCCCACCTGCACAAAAAGCACCTTATCATAAGCATCCATGCGCTGTGGTAGGACAAATTATTTCAGGCGAATGTCTTATTCAAATTGAAGGACAACATCCGATAATACTAAAGGCTGGCGATTTATTTTATGAACCTGCAAACACTCCGGTTATTCATTTTGACAACAGCTCAGATAAGGAACCGCTGTTATTTACTGCTTATTACCTTACCAACGGGGAAAAAGAATTAACTGAAGTATTGCATAAAAACTATTAATGAGGCTGTATAGTTCAATGCTACATGCGAATATTTAAAAGCATTACTTAGATTGGTGCACAAAAGCCAGGTTGCAACAAAAAGGTCAGCGTTGCCGCCGACCCTTCATTAGCTATTCTATTTCAAATTCTCAACATCATGCATGCTTAAAAAATATAAAGCAGTCTGATTAATCTAAGAATTCACCTGCATCATTAATCTTTACCCGAAGCCGCTTATTGCCGTTTTCAAGTATTAGTTTATATATTTTTTTTGCAACTTTGTCTTCCTGGTAACTTACTTTATACACATCGTTAGAGGTTGACCAATTTGGATATCTCTTTGCCACCGCATCCCTCACAGCCTGAGGAAGAGCTACGTTTTTAAACCGTTCAGCTGTACGTAATAGCCTACCGCTGGAATCATATACCGCAAGTATATATCCATTGGGCAGGAAAAAATTAATAGAATAACTATCATACTCATCAGAATAGTATTCTGAATTTTTCACATCATAAACAGCAGCCTGTCTTTCAAGTAACCTAACAGGTTGTGCTGCATTTTTGTTATCCAGTGCTTTCAGGTATTTATAACTCCTTGCAAACACTGTTATTGCAGGCAATACTTCATCCTGGCAGAAGGCAGGTGCCACAAAACCCGCTGCTATTAAGGCGAGCAATGTGAGTTGCTTAATTTGTTTCATACCATTTTAAATTTTATTTAGGAATAATTTTTACAAATCTTATCTGTCATAAAAATATTCCAGCACCTAATCCGAAAGCAATGATAGGAGTCAATGAAAAACTTGAAACTTATCAAAACTTTTCAATGCATTACAGGAACATACCAGTTTTCTCAAGCTTATAAATGAAAACAATCCTCTTATAATCTACTGTTGAAAACGATCTCTTTTACTGACTATCGTCATATATTAAATTCTCTATCCATACTACATTTAACCAAACTGCTGGCAATGAAAATCAATGAAACAATTACTTCGCAGGAGGAAAGCGGTTTTGCAGCATTGTTCAGGCATGCAACTATTGGTATATTAATAGCAGGCAAAGACGGGAGAATAGAAACCGTAAACCCCATGCTTAAAAAACTTTTTGGCTATGAGGATGAAAACCTGCTGGGCAGGCCAATTGAAGATCTAATTCCAATCAGGTTCCGAAAACAACATGTACATGAAAAAGAAAAATTCTTCTCAGCACCGGTTTCAAGGCCGATGGGTAATGGGCTAGAATTATTTGCCCTTCATAAAGATGGACATGAATTTCCTGTTGAGATCAGCCTCACCTACTTCCAACAGCAAGAATCATTAAAAGCGGTTGCATTTATTAACGATATTACAGAACGTGTAAGAGCAAAAAACAATTTAGATCAGCTACAGCGCAATACCAACCTGATAATACAAAATACGCCATCAGCAGTTGCGATGTTTGATAAAGATATGCGCTACTTAATGGTAAGTAAACGCTGGCTTAGCGATTATCAACTGGGCGATCAAAACATCATCGGGTTAAGTCACTATGACGTGTTTCCCAATATGCCTGAAAAATGGAAAGCATTACACAAACGATGCCTGGCTGGAGAAGTGTTAAAATCAGAAGAAGACGCATTTCCAAGATGGAATGGAAGAACAGACTGGATAAAATGGGAAATGAATCCATGGTATAAAAGCTCTGGCGAGGTTGGTGGCATTATTCTTTTCTCAGAAGTAATTACCGAACAAAAGGAAAGCCGGGATGCATTGAGAAAATCTGAGGACCGTTACAAAAAATTATACGAAGGCATTAATGAATCGTTCATAGTTTACGAGCCCATAATGGACGATAAGGGAGAAGTGATTGATCTAAGGCTCCTGGAAGTAAACCCCGTAACAGAAAAGCTTTTAGGCAAACCCAGAAAAGAGCTTATTGGCAAATCAACCAATGAATTGGTGGGTCC
>CAZDHQ010000830.1:0-2352 GCA_964505135.1 uncultured Ferruginibacter sp. | reverse complement strand
GATAAGTGCAGTTTGCCAAATCATTAGCTTTGTCTTTTTCATCTGCGTTGCTGTTCTGGGCAGCGGGTTATCGGCAACGCCGTTATGTTGAAAAAAAATCAGGGTAGAAAAATGAAAAACTTAATTCTATAAAGAATCAATTTTCTGAATTATGGTTGATTCTCGTCGATACAATTTTTTCAAGGGTAGATATCACAACCAAACAGGATTTTGATCGTTTTCCAAAAATTCAATCAATTTTTGACAGAGTTATTTTGATTTCATCTCGTAATCCTAACGATTGGATTGATCTTAATTGATCCATTTGGCTAGATTCAAAATTGCACTAAGCCAATTAAATCATTTTTGTTATTTGCTAATTGCAAACTCCACCAAAAAATTACAAGCGTCGCTATAGACACCTTTATCACGATCACTCATATCTGCAGATGTGCCGCCGTTAACATACAGGTCGCCCATTTGTAGCGAAGAATTCCAGCCATCGTATACAGCTACCACGCCAGGCGTTGAATGTATTTGATCAGCTTGTAGTCTTTTTAATTCTTTTAAAATTGATTCTCTGTCTTTGGCTGTTAAAGCAAATTTTTTAGCGACAGGTTTTGTTCTGCCAGTGTTATGTTGATAGCTGCAGGAATCATAAGTAAATACCAGGTTGGTAGAACTGCCATCCATGCTGCCACCAAATATGTATTTGATCGTAAAGTCTTTTTCCCAGGTATCGGGCAGTTTTGAATGGTTAAATGATTGTGTCATAGAGAAAACATTGGTTAGGATTAATAAAAAATAAGTGGTCATGGTAAATAGTTTTGCAAAGGATGCGGCTATGGAATTCTTTACATAAAGTGACTTGAATTGATTTTACAAGTTGATTAGGGTGGTGAGTAAAGTTATATCGTACAAGTGTCCATCAACTTAGTTGGGGATACATACGACGCCCATGCAGTTGACCATCGGTTTTCAGTTGGGTTCATAAAAATTACTTTCTCCTACCTTTGCCGCCATGAAGAGCATCATTCTTAATAAAAATATCAGCAGGCGTATTGAACTCGGTCATCCGTGGGTGTTTGCCAATGAAGTAAACCGAGGTAAGCTGCTGGACGCATCGCCGCAGGCTGGTGAAATTGTAAATGTGCTCACACATGATAAAAATTTTATTGGGAGGGGATATGTAAATCCCCAATCGCAGATATTGGTGCGTTTGCTTTCAAGAGATAAGGAGGAGACGATTGGTGAGCAATTCTTTTTTAACCGCATACAAAAAGCATGGGAATATCGGCAGCAAATTGGTTACACAGAAAACTGCCGCCTGGTATTTGGCGAGGCAGATGAACTACCACAATTAATCATTGATAAGTTCAATGATTATTTTGTAATTCAAACTTTAGCATTGGGGATTGATCTATGGAAACCCGCCATTGTAAAAGCCATTGAAAAAATATTTTCACCCAAAGGTATTTACGAACGCAATGATGTACCGGTGAGAGAGCTGGAAGGATTGCCGCAACAAAAAGGTTTTTTATCCAATGAGTTCGATACCAATATCATCATCAATGAAAACGGAGTCCAATTTCATGTGGATATCATGAATGGACAAAAGACCGGTTTCTTTCTGGATCAGCAGGATAACCGAAAAGCGATTCAGCATATTGTAAAAGATGCAGATGTATTGGGCGCATTTTGTTATACCGGTTCATTTGAAATCAGCGCTGCTTTTTATGGTGCTAAAAAAGTAACTGGCTTGGATATTTCACAGAGTGCAATTGATATGTGCAACAAAAATGCTGTACTTAATGGGCTGCAGGAAAAGTGTGAGTTTGTTTGTGTAAATGCATTTGATGTATTAAAAAACTGGACCAAAGAAAACCGGCAATGGGATGTGGTAATGCTTGATCCTCCTTCCTTTGCCAAGAGCCGTAGTGCTATTGATAAAGCGGTAACAGGTTATAAAGAAATCAACCTGCGTGGGATGAAGTTGGTAAAGCCCGGAGGATTTTTAGTAACATCAAGCTGCACCAATTTAGTGCAGCCTGAATTATTTTTAGATACCATTTATGCCGCCGCAAAAGATGCAAAAAGAAAACTAAGGCAGGTGGTTTTTAATGCTCAGTCACCGGATCATCCAATTATAAGAGGCCAGGAGTATACACACTATTTAAAGTTTTTGATAGTGCAGGTGATGTAGTTCTCTCAGCGCCTCTGCGTCTCAGCGTGCAAATTATCTCACGCAGAGACGCAGAGGTCGCAGAGTTAAATATTACAATAGCTCTTTTAGTTTTTCTTCCAGAGCCTTCCCCTCTAAATCAACACCTACCATCACCCCATTCCTATCCAATAAAAATGTAGTGGCTATTT
>CAZDHQ010000829.1:0-2352 GCA_964505135.1 uncultured Ferruginibacter sp. | reverse complement strand
GAGCTCTTCACTTTAATCTCCAGCCAGAAATTTTAGTAAGTCTTGAGTAATTTGATACATCAATAATGCTTGATTTTGCCTATTACTTTTTATTCCAATAAACAAACCCTTTAAACACTCAAAGCGATTCGTTTATCTTTGCACAAACGTTTCCAAATGAAAGAAGTATATATCATTTCTGCTGTTCGTACACCAATAGGCAGCTTCGGCGGATCACTAAAAGGTTTTTCTGCAACGCAGTTAGGGGCTATAGCAATTAAAGGTGCTATTGAAAAGGCAGGTATTAAGCCAGAGCAGGTGCAGGATGTTTTAATGGGTTGCGTAATACAGGCTAATCTTGGACAGGCACCAGCACGCCAGGCTGCTAAATTTGCAGGATTGCCCAATGAAGTGAATTGTACCACGGTAAATAAAGTTTGCGCCAGCGGTATGAAAGCGATAGCACAGGCTGCACAAAGTATTATGCTGGGTGATGCAGACATAGTAGTTGCTGGTGGGATGGAAAGCATGAGCAATGTTCCTTTTTATAGCGATACCATGCGCTGGGGAAATAAATACGGTAACGTGAGTTTAATAGATGGACTTGCAAAAGACGGACTTACCGATGTATATGATGGTAAAGCAATGGGCAATGCTGCCGAAATGTGTGCTGCCACTTGTGGCGTTTCAAGAGAAGAGCAGGATGCATTTGCCATTGAAAGTTATAAGCGTTCACAGGCTGCCGTTAGTAATGGAAAATTTGAGAATGAAATAGTTCCTGTTGCAATACCGCAGAAAAAAGGTGATCCAGTTTTATTCGCAAAGGACGAAGAGCCATTTAATGTGAAGTTTGAAAAAATACCAGAACTAAAAAGCGCCTTTCAAAAAGATGGTTCGGTAACAGCCGCTAATGCCAGTACAATGAACGATGGTGCTGCAGCGCTGGTTTTGATGAGCAAAGAAAAGGCAGATGAATTAGGAGTAACACCCATTGCAAAAATTGTAAGTTACGCCGACGCAGAGCAGGCGCCTGAATGGTTTACCACCACACCTTCAATTGCAGTGCCTAAGGCGATTGCAAAAGCAGGTTTAAAAATGGAAGACATCGGCTACTGGGAATTGAATGAAGCATTTTCTGTTGTAGGTATTGAAAATACCCGTAGAATGAAATTGGATCCTGCAAAAGTAAACGTAAATGGTGGAGCGGTTTCATTGGGTCATCCGCTTGGTTGCAGCGGAGCAAGGATCATTGTAACGTTGATCAATATACTAAAACAAAACAATGCAAAGTATGGTGCTGCCGGAATTTGTAATGGTGGTGGAGGAGCAAGTGCGATGGTAATTGAGCGTTTGCAATAATCGTTATTGGTTTTATATTTGGGTTAGTCTATAAAATTTAATCAGCCAGATTTGGTCTTTTCTTATCCTGGTAATGTCATGTGGTATTCCGGTTGAGAGCTTTAAGACTTGAATCATTATTTTCTATTTTAAATTTCAACATAAAAAAAGCCGGATATACCGGCTTTTACATTATACCCTCTTTAATTTAATTTTCATTTAACCCTGAATTTTTCCAGTTCACAAACGCAGCAATATCAGCATCTGATAATTTTGGATTCATCAAAGGCATAAACCCATGCTCACCCGGATTTTTTTGTACACGTGCTATGATCTCGTCAATAGAACTCTTAGCAGCTTCATAATTGTCAAGCGATTTTTTATTTCCCTTTCCGGCAATATGGCAGGGACCGCAGGAAGTAGCGATAATGTTTTTTACACTGCCATTGTAGGTAACAGCAGTAGTGGAAGCACTGGCAACTTTTTTTGAATGGGCGCAGAACTGGAACAGTACTACAGATGCCAATAGCATAGCTGAGGTGAAAATTTTCTTCATTGGTTTGTTTGTTTGTGAATGATTGCTAATATAGAAATTTACCGGGAATAAAAACAGGAAAAATGAGACCAATGCCAAAAATCCTGCTTCAAAATCCTCCATTATACTTTTAAGGAAACTGTATAAAGATCCTGCAACCCTTGCCTGGAGCACTATCAATGGTTACACTGCCATTGTAAGCTTCAGCCCGATAAAGGATATTACTTAGCCCTATACCACCTTCTTTTTTTTCTTTATTAAACCCTTTTCCGTTGTCCTTGACCTCAAGTGTGAGTATTCCATTTTCCATTTTTAAAGTAACTAACACCAGGCTGGCTTCTGCATATTTAATAATATTGCTGAATTGTTCCTGCACTATCCTGTACAGATTAATCTTGTGTGCATCTGTAAGAGCAGATTCATTGAAATCAAAATCATATTCTACCCGTATATTGGTGAGAGCAAATTTTTTACCCAGGTGCTTGATGGCTTCTTCAAGA
>CAZDHQ010000828.1:0-2355 GCA_964505135.1 uncultured Ferruginibacter sp. | reverse complement strand
ATGGCATGCTGCAACCTCAATGGCTGTATATCTTCTTTGTCATTAACAAGCAGCTCAAAAATAACGGGCTTGTAAAAGTTAAACCACTATAATAAATGGCAAAACATGTACTTTTTTAGCAAAACTTCGCTAATTTGAATGGTATCTGCAACATGATAATATTAATCGTATGAAACCTGCACTGGAACACTTGCCAAGAGAAAAGAACCAATCCTTTGTGGTAAAATATTTTGATTATGAGTATTACCCCACTCCCTGGCATTATCACCCGGAGCTGGAAATAGTGCTGGTAACAGAAAGCACGGGCAAGCGTTTCATCGGCGACCATGTGATAGATTTTAAGCCTGGAAACCTGGCCTTGCTTGGACCAAACATTCCTCACACCTATAAAAACGATGATCTGTATTATCAGCAGAGAGCTGAGTTAAGAGCAAAGTCAATTGTGATACATTTTACCGCAGAATCACTGGGCCATGATTTTTTGAAATTGCCAGAAGCAGATGTGTTAAATACATTATTTGAAGAATCAGCCTATGGGCTTGAGATCACTGGCGCCACCAATAAAAAAGTAAGTGATAAATTATTTGATATCGTAAAAGCAGAGGGTATTAAAAGATGGATCATATTGGTAGAAATTTTAACTGATATTGCTGGTGGTGGAAGTGATGTTTTACGAATTATGAACACACCCTATGCAGGATTCAATGAAAAAGAATCTACCAGGATGTGCAATGTGCTTAACTGGGTGATGCAAAACCTTGCCGAGGAAATAACGCTGGAAGAAGCATCACAAATAGCAGGCATGAATGCGAATGCCTTTTCAAGATTTTTTTCATTGCGAACAAGAAAAACTTTTTCTGAGTTTATAAAAGAACAGCGATTGCAAAAAGCAGCGAAGCTTTTGATAGAAACAGATATGCCTGTTACTCAAATTTGCTTTGAATGTGGTTATAATAATATCTCCAATTTTAACCGCCAGTTTTTAAACTACTACCAGGTGAATCCTGTGAAGTATAAAAAAGGATTTATAAAAACAGTCGAGTCTATGAATGCTTAACTATTTTAAGTAAGGACTTTCAAAACCTAGCTTTTTTAAACCGGCCTGCACTTCAGGGCAGCTCATAAACAGGTTCCATAGTAAACCGCTGCGATAGTTTTCAATCATTACAGGAATAGGCCCCTGGTCAATGGCAAGATATTTAACCGGATACCAGTTGTCTGTTTCACTGAATGCATCATAAAAACCAAAAGGGCCCCACAGTTTATCTTTCTTGTCATTGTACCAATGCTTTAATGCAGCCATAGATTGCTCCGGTGAATAAGGAAAAGATGATAAGGCTGCAGTGGGAGAAATTACACCTGCATCATCATTGGGATTGGGGGCATGTGCAGCATAAAATTTTACAGAATAACTTGCTGTTAATCCCCAGTTATCTTTACCGTAGCCTTTAAAATTTTTTGGATTGTCCACACACCATTTATAGTTAATCATGGTTTGGCTGGTATTTTCCTGCCAGTAATCAGTGTATTGATCTTTTAAACCTTTTGGGCATAAGCCCAAATAAGAATAGTGAGACCAGAACAGTGGTGCTGCATTGGGCGGGTTACCCTGGTAATGTAACTGTAACGGATACCCGAAAACAGTATGTGGTGATTTTATTTGTCCTCCCTCAGCCCAACCTTCATGATAAACTTCTGCAGGCACACCATGTGTAGGCGATGATGCCGCCAGCACGTACATGATCAAACATTCATTGTAACCTCTTACTGCAAAATTCATTTCCCAATTATAGTTAGGACTCCAGTGCCAGTACAAAACATTTTTACCATTGCGATACCAATCAAATTCTACTTCTTTCCACAGCTTGTCAATTCTTTGTGCCAATGCTCTTTCTTTATCACTGCCATCTTTAAAATACTGACGAACACAAAGCAGGCCCTGCAGCATGAAAGATGTTTCAACCAAATCACCACCATTGTCTTTTTGTCCAAACGCTTTTACTTTTCCTGTTTCACCATTCCACCAGTGTGGCCATGCTCCATGAAAACGGTCTGCTGTTTCTAAAAAGTGAACAATCTTTTCCAAACGATTAAAGCCTTCTTCTCTTGTAATAAATTTCCGATCCATGCCTACTATTAATGCCATTACACCAAAGCCGCTGCCACCACTTGTTACCACGTTTTGATCATGCTCGGGATAATCATTGTCCACATGGTATCTTTCTCTTGCCATGCCGCTGGTTGGCTCAGCGCCTTCAGTAAAGTATTTGATGGTTTGCTGCTGCACTAAATCAAGCAATGCAGAATCGCTGATGCTGGTCTGCTCTTTAGCTGTTGTTGATTCAGTGGATGTTT
>CAZDHQ010000827.1:0-2357 GCA_964505135.1 uncultured Ferruginibacter sp. | reverse complement strand
GTGGGACAAGAGTGAAAAGAATAAAGAAAGCCGAAAGAGTCTTATAGTTAACCCTTTAGGTAATAAAAAAATCTTGCCAAAAGATATACTTGCCTATTTAGAACCCGGATTGTCAATTGAAAAAGCAAAGGAGTTTTTAGGTATCCCAGATGCTGAATACACATATCATGAGCCGGAAGAAACTGATGAATCACTCAAGCCTCAAATCTATTTTTATAATTTTCAGAATGGCTCCTTAAAAATTAGTTCTACCGATAAGCAGTCGGTAGACTCCGTATCGATTTTTGTAAGAGAAAATCATAAGCAGAAAATTGAAGTATTCCCTAATAGTTTTGATAAACGAGACAGACACATACTCGGAGTTTCTGTTATTGATGATGATCTAATCAATAACCAAAGGAAACATTATGATTTGTCATCTGAACGAGAAAAAATTTTTGCAATTGAAACTTACTATGGCAGATTTGGAGCTTATTTAGACTACGCATATTTCGGCACTGACTATAAAAGCTATAATAAATATTGTGAAACAAATGATATTGCACTTTTAAAAGGAGAAGTAATTATGGGTTTTTGCGTGTCATCAAGCGGGTTCTTTCCTTGGATATCAATTTACGAAATGCGTTAAACTCCTCTATCCACTGGTTTGCAGCATAAACCGAGAATCTAAAAACTCTCCAGTGAAACCTCGCCTGTACAGAATATAAATAGCTGAAAGCTGAATGCCATTTTTACCTACTATTAATGCACGAATTTTATTTTACAAATCTTGAATTATATCATGGAAAATTTAAGAAGGCCATTACCAATAAATGTTGAGGAAACTATGAATCAGTTTGTCCAATATTTAGAAGGTGCTTTAATCACGGATATAGTGAAAGACATTTCAGGACTCAATGCTGACTACTATTTTGATAGACAAGATGTAATAGCAGAATTAAAATGCTTTAAAAAAGACTTGTTTTCAAATGAAGATGACAAAGACCGCTTATCTGAATTGATAGAAGTTTGGATTAAAAAAGACTTCTTGAAACATGATGAGTTACCGGAAATTTTGATAGGGAAAAAATCCCTTCCAAAAGAATGCAGCGATGAGTTAATAAAAGCAGCGGCAAAAACAATCGAACGAGCAATACACAAAGCTATTAAACAAATCAAGCACACAAGAATTTTACTAAATAAACCGAATTCAAAAGGCCTTATATTTTTAGTAAATGATGGAAACTATTTTTTAAGCCATAGCCACTTTATTGGACTCACAGCGTCAATAATATCAAGGAAGTTTAGCAAGGAGCCTTTTGATGCTTTTATTTATTTAACCATTAATCAAGTTGCTGCATTTTCGGAGAACGATCTTGATAGGCAAATTTGGGTTCCATGTTATATTACTGATGATACCGACAATCTTGGCGATTTTATAGATGAAAGTGGAAATAAGTTTTTTCAAGAATTTATGCCATCTGTTACGGGAATTTATCCAACTGAGCATATTAAGATTAAAAATTTTGAAGAAGGCATGAAGACACTTGAAAAACTAAAACATATTCCTAAGGACATAGCATTTCCAAAAAAGAAATAAATTACCCACCTACCGTCTGACGCAGGATTTTACCCATCTGGCGCAGGATGCTCTTAGGCTCCATCTGGCGCAGGATGCAAGGCGATTGCAATAATTCTTTTATCTTCATATAACAAACCTTTAAACCCAGTTTCATAGTGAAGAAATATACAGGTCTTGCAATAGTATTTTCCATTTTAAGCTTTGGAGCAATACAGGAAACACTCAGAATTTTCACATCATCCGATGCAGACATTGCTGATAACAGAACTTCATTGATGCCTATGGCGGTTATCCTCACAGCAGTCTTCATTTTTTTTGCAATTAGGTTTTGGCTAAAATCTTCCAGGTAATGCAATGAATGAAAAACAACTAATCCTTAAAGAAGCAATCAACGACTATCCAAAGAAAGATTTAAACAGTGCTGCTGAACTGTTAGCAGAGTTATACAAGTCAATTTCTTTTCCCATAACTTTTTCAAAATTAAAACGGTATATGGATAATATTGATTTGCGTGAAAGTGCATGGGAAGCAGAATCATGTGCAGCATTACTAAAGCTTTTTCACGGCAATGAGGGTTATACCTTAGAAGAAATTTTCACCAAGATTGAAAAGCTTTAAATATCAACTCTAAAATGCGAAGAACCGAAAAGCTTATTGTGAAAAGAATTATCGACTTAGTTGTCTCTGGCAATTGTAAGGAAGACGAAATCATTGACATGGTAGAGAAGGAGTTCAAGATTCCCAATGAAGAAATACCATCTGTTATAGAACTTATAAAAACGGGATTGTTCCGGGC
>CAZDHQ010000826.1:0-2358 GCA_964505135.1 uncultured Ferruginibacter sp. | reverse complement strand
AATACCACAGGTAAAGCTTTGGTGATTAGCCCGGAGAACAATATGATAACACTGAATTTGGTTGCGGACAAGGCCCTGGTAAAATAGTTATTGGTTAAATATTACATTAATACAACCCATGGAATAGTTTATTCTTTTTATCTCCAAAATTTTCTGCAGTTGTTGGTTTCCGAAAACTTTTTTGAGTGAGTTTGTCTAACCTATCAACCTGTAGATATTAGCTCAGGCAACCTGACGCACAACCACTTTTTTTTGACGCTATAATACCTTTTTTACTTCACTGTATACAATTGAAGTAGGAACAATAATTAAGCAATTTTCAAAGTGCATCCGGTTATGCTTATCACCAGGACTGGAATAGCAGGCATTTCTAAAAATTAGTATGTGTTTACATTTTATTTTTCTTGACTATTCTCAATATAGATTTTGATTGCCATCAGTGTTAATGTCTTGCTGTAGGCGTATGTTTATTGAAGCGATTTTTAAGAATAAACATACAATTATGAAAAAGACACTGTTGGTTATCGCTGCAGTGATCACTGCATGCGTTTCCGTTAATGCACAAAAAGTAAAGCAGCAAAACAACAAGAATTTCTTTGTCGCTTTGTCTGCAGGTCCGGCAATACCTGTTAGTGATTTTGGATCAAAGAATATTAGCAATGAATCGGCAGGACTTGCCAAAACCGGGTATAATATTCAAATGCACTTAGGTTATACCCTTGGTAAAAATTATGGCTTAATGGCGGAAGTACTTTACGCAAAACATCCAGTTGACGACCAGGTATTTCATAACCTAAATGCTACGGCTGACCATTGGCAATATTATGGAGCTTTGATAGGTCCGTCTTTAATCTTACCTGCTGGTGAAAAAGTAAAATTTGATGTACGGGCGCTTGCCGGTGCTCAAAGGGTAAATACTTTTGCAGTTAAGTATGGCAACACGGTTGTAGTAAAAGAAGCTTGGTCTACAGCTTTTGCACTACAGTTTGGAGCGGATATGCGTTATAATATAAGCAATAGCGTATTCCTCTTTGTTAATGGTGAGTACAATGTTTCAAAGCCAACTTTCAAATTGCAATCTATTGAAGGAGCAAGTGAAACTGCCGGGCAAAGAATTGATGTAATTAACTTAAGTGGAGGTATTGGACTTAATTTCTAGAATAGACTAATACCAAAGTAAAAAGGGAGTGCTATGAGGCACTCCCATCCATTTTGTTTTTACCAAAGATGTAAAAGAGAGTATATTGTTGAGGTATCATCTTATGAATATTTTTAAAACAAACGTAAACATGTATATGGTACATCGTTTGAACAAACACCTGAAAGGTATTGCCGCTATAAGAGCTAATTAATAAATATCAATAGCTGATGTGGAACAAGCCTGTGCATTGAACATTACTATCATCCTGCAGCATCTGATAAAAACAGTTTCATGAATTGGTATCGGCTAAGCATAGAGGAAATATATGAGTTGCTGGGCAGCGGCCCCGGAGGGCTTAGTTCATTGAGGGCAGAACAAAAATTAATAGAAACCGGGCCAAATGAAATACAGGATACTAAAAAGAAAAGCTGGTGGGTAATATTGGTATCACAGTTCAAGGATTTGATGATTATTATACTGGTAATTGCGGTGATCATCTCAGGCTTAATCGGAGATATTACGGATACAATTTTTATTCTTCTTATCATTCTCTTAAACGCATTACTTGGCTTTTTTCAGGAGTACCGGGCAGAGCAGGCCATGCAGGCTTTAAAACGAATGGCCGCAAGCGAAGCCAGCGTATTGCGTGACGGAGCCATTTCCTGTATTGATTCAAAAGATCTTGTTACCGGAGATATTGTAATGCTGCAGGCAGGAAAAGAGGTAGCAGCAGATGTAAGGATAATAGAATCTTTTCAGTTAAAGGCTGAAGAGGCGGCCTTAACAGGAGAAAGTATTGGAATAGATAAAACATCAGAAGTTTTAAAGACAGCCGATGTAGCAATTGGCGATAGAAAAAATATGTGTTTCAAAGGCACCTTTATCAGTGCTGGCAGAGGCAGGGGAATAGTGGTAGCTACAGGCATGCAAACTGAACTGGGAAACATTGCCAAACTGCTTCATGAAGAACAACCAATCACACCGCTGCAGCATCGTATGGTTGTATTTGGCAAAAGACTCTCTTTACTGGTGATATTTTTATGTGTAGTATTTTTTATTATTGGATGTATACGAGGGGAAGACTTCAATACAATGATACTTTCCAGCGTGTCTCTTGCTGTAGCTGCTATTCCGGAAGCTTTACCTGCTGTTATCACGGTATCCCTTGCTTTGGCCGCTAAAAGAATGGTTAGGTTTAATAGCCTGGTACGCAGGCT
>CAZDHQ010000825.1:0-2364 GCA_964505135.1 uncultured Ferruginibacter sp. | reverse complement strand
GCATGCAGGTGATGTGGATGAGGGCATCTTTAGTGGCAACGCTTTTGTAGCACCGGATGGGAATGTGGTGATATCTTACCATGGCGTAGGATCAGGTGGTAACTGTGTTGCATTCAGTAATGATAAAGAACTTGAAATTTGGCAAAAACCAAAAGCAAATCCCATCGCCAACCCGGGATGGGATCCTTACCTGTGGTACCAGGATAATAAATATTACATGATCTCCGGTGGTATTCCCGTTTCAGAAGGTAAGCCAAATCCGGCAACATTGTATGTGGGCAACAGTTATAAAGAAAAGATGCAGTTAGTAGGAAATTTTTTAACCAATGATATGAAGGATGTAGAAGATTTTGAAGACATTTCCTGTCCTGATTTTTTTAAGATAGAAGATAAATGGGTGTTGCTTTGCATTAGTCATACAAAGGGAGCCCGCTATTATATTGGCGACTGGAATGGTAAACAATTTAAGCCGCAATACCACCACCGCATGAACTGGCCCGGCGGTACTTTCTTTGCACCTGAAACTTTACTGGATGATAAAGGAAGGCGTATCCTGTGGGCCTGGGTATTGGATGCCAAATCCGGTGTCTCAAGTGGCACTATGTCAATGCCAAGAGTGCTTACCTTATCAAAGGATAAAAAATCATTGAACATTGCGCCGCCAAAAGAAGTTGAGTTATTGCGCTATCAACCAAAAATGCTGACTCCTTTTACCGTACAGAAAGGAAATACTTCTTCATTAAAAGGGATAGCTGGCAACAGCCTTGAACTAAATCTTAGCATTGAACCAGGGCAGGCAAAACAGTTTGGCGTAAAAGTTTTGTGCTCTGCGGATGAAAGAGAACAAACTCCCATCCTATTTGATTTATCAAAAAATACAGTGAGTATTGATACAAGAAAATCCAGTCTTGATACGATCAACTATCGTCGCTATACCATGGTGAAAGACCAGGAGCAATATGTGGCTGTGCAGGAAGCACCTTTTACTTTGAACAAAGGAGAAAAACTAGAGCTCAGGATTTTTTTGGACAAATCGGTGCTGGAAGTTTTTATCAACGGAAGGCAGTGTGTTACACAGGTA
Organism: uncultured Ferruginibacter sp.; assembly: GCA_964505135.1. Lineage (GTDB taxonomy): Bacteria > Bacteroidota > Bacteroidia > Chitinophagales > Chitinophagaceae > Ferruginibacter. The sequence continues at coordinate 1,283 of CAZDHQ010000825.1, read as the reverse complement.
CTTTATCCCACTTTAAAAGATGCAGTCAACCTGCAGGTATTCGCTGAAGACGCGCCGATAAAAGTGACGCAAGTTAAAAGTTGGAAATTATTTCCTGCTATGCAGTGGTAATAGTGGCTATTTATTTGCAGACGCTACAGCATTGGAACTAAGACTATTTATGCAGGAATTAAAAATCATTCGCATTATACAGGAAACCGCAACGGCCAAAACTTTTGTGCTGGAGCCTGCAAAAAAGGAGCCGCTGCTGTATAAAGCTGGTCAGTTTGTTACGCTGGCATTTGATACAAGGTTTGGTGAAAAAAGAAGAAGCTATTCCATGTCTTCTTCACCTGCATTAAATGAACCATTCAGCATTACAGTTAAGAGAGTTGACAATGGAGAGTTCTCCCGATTATTAATAGGCCATGCAAAAGAAGGTGATACATTAATCAGCTCAGGTGTGAGCGGCTTTTTTGTTTTGCCGGAAAAGGATGACGCCATTCAGCAATATTTCTTTTTTGCTGCAGGCAGTGGTATTACGCCCTGTTTTTCTTTGATTAAAACTTTATTGGCTACCACATTAAAACAGGTGGTACTTATCTATAGCAATCGGGATAAAAGCGATACAATTTTTTATGATCAGTTAGTGAAACTTCGGCAACAATATGCTGATCGTTTTCAAGTCAGGTTTTTATTCAGCAACAATTTTGATGTGTACAATGGCCGCCTTAGCAACTGGCTATTGCAGCAATTATTAAAACAATATTTAATTGCTCCAATGGACCAAACCTTGTTTTACATGTGTGGTCCTTTTGAATATATGCAAATGATCAACATCACTTTGCTGAATGAAGGCATTCCACCAGCCAATATCAAAAAAGAAAACTTTAGCACACTGCCAAGGCTGGTAAAGCCTGTGCCGCCCGATACAGCAGCACATACAGTAACTGTTCATTGGAACAACCAGGTAAGTGAAATCAAAGTGCAATACCCCAATAGTATTTTAGCAGTGGCAAAACAGGCAGGCATTGATATTCCATTTAGCTGTGAAGCTGGCCGCTGTGGCAGTTGTGTAGCCACCTGCACAAAAGGAAAAATATGGATGGCTTATAATGAAGTGTTGATGGATGATGAAATTGCGAAAGGAAGAATTTTATGTTGCCAAGCATATGCGGTGGATGGGGATGCGGAAATTGTTGTTTGATGAATGTAACAATTATCAAAGTATGGAATTAAAACAAATAATTATCTATAAGATAACAGAATTTTCAATATGCATCAGATCTCAATTATAGTTATCA
>CAZDHQ010000824.1:0-2367 GCA_964505135.1 uncultured Ferruginibacter sp. | reverse complement strand
TACCAGTCTTTGTGAAAATTTTTTACTACCTGGTATTTAAAGGTTTTCAGCACATTGTCTTTACCAATGGGCAGGCGCTTTGCATAAATTGATCCGTTTAGCAGCGATGGCAAATATTTTTTCATCATCCTGTCATCAGCGCCTTTTCCAAGCCTGCTTTCTTCCAATACTACTCCTCGTTCTTTGTCTATTTCATCGTTATCCAGTAAAGCATCGTGGCTCCAGTCTGCCAATATGGTAAAACCTTTATCCACCACATCTTTATCATTGGCAGGAATGGGCAGCATATAAACCGTTTCTTCAAAGCTGGTATATGCATTTAGATCAGCACCAAATTTTACACCCACACTTTGCAGGTAGTGTACAATATCATTGTGGGGAAAATGCTTCAATCCATTAAAGTTCATGTGCTCCATAAAATGAGCCAGGCCCTGCTGATCATCTGTTTCCTGTATTGACCCTGCATTTACTGCAAGCCTCAACTCAATTTTATTTTCTGGCTTTTTATTTTGCAAAATAAAATAGCGTAGCCCATTTGCCAGACTGCCTGTTTTAATTTTTGGGTTGAATGGAATTTTGTCGCCGGGTTTGTTTTGGCTCTGCACTGTACCTAAAGAAAACAGCAAAAGGCAAAGTGCGAACATTAGATGTTTTGTCTTCATTGTAGTTGATAATTTGAAAACTGAAAGTATTAAAATGTTGAATGAGAAAAGATTTTTTTTAAAAGTTTTGATTAAAAAAACACCAGCTTTTGCTGGTAAAAACTGAAATTGCCGGTCTTTAGAAAAATAATCCTGTTTTATGAAAATTATTATTATTAAATTGAGTATTAATAACGATCGCATCAATATCCCATTGCCGTCGCTGGATTTATATTGTTAAAACTTTAAACAGCGATTTCCCTTGAACCGAGAAAACTCTTTTTCCGAACTTAATGCTACTATGACCAGTCAGCTGCTATCTATGCTGAACGCCTATCAGTCGGCGGTAAATCAGGCAGCTATTGTTTCAATTGCGGATATGGAAGGCAGGATTATTTATGCCAACGACAATTTTACAGAGGTATCAGGCTACACATTAGAAGAAGTTGTTGGTCATACACACCAGGTTATTAACAGCGGACATCATGATGGCAATTTCTTTAGGGATTTGTGGCAAAACATTACTGCAGGCAAAATTTGGCGGGGACAAATAAAAAATAAAACAAAGCAGGGCAATTATTATTGGGAAGACATTGTAATTACTCCCATCAAAGACAATGAGGGCCGTGTAATACAATACCTGTCTATCAGTAATAATATAAGTAGCTTAAAGGAAAAAGAAGAGGCTCTTTTAAAAGCAGATAACCTATTAAGACAAAAAAAACAACAACTAAAAGACGCCCAGCAAATTGCCAAAATGGGAAGCTGGTATATGGATATTCCAAACCAAATATTGAGCTGGTCTGAAGAAACCTACCGAATTTTTGAGATAGATCCTGGTACTGCTGTGAGTAATGATTTCTTTATTTCGTTTGTACCCGCCGAATATAAACAGGAAGTGGGGACAGCCTGGGCTGAAGCACAAAAAACAGGTAGCTATTTCATTGAGCATCCCATTCTAACAGCATCCGGAATTAAATGGGTTTGTGAAAGAGCCCATTTTGAAGTTGACAGCCAGGGCAAGTTAAAAACAGCTATTGGAACAGTGCAGGATATTACAGAGAAAAAAGCGGCAGAAGATCAAATTAAAAGATCCGAAAAACTATACCGGCAGGTGTTTGAAAACAGCGCCAATGCCATGGGCATTTTGGATAAAGAAACCATGCGTTTTTTGGAAGTGAACGAAACGGCAGTTAAGCTGTATGGCTACAGTAAAGAAGAATTCAGGCAACTAACGGCCTACAATATACGTATAAGCGAAGAACATGAAGAATTAAATGAACTGCTAAAAAGTGATAGTTACGCAGGCAACATGAACGTTCGGCGGCACAGGAAAAAGAATGGCGAACTCATTTTAATAGAACCCTATATCACGGAGGTTTTGTACGACGATAAGCCTGTTTTTTTAATTACTATACATGACGTGACTGAAACACTGAGAATTGTGCAGGAACTTTCTAATGCAAGGGAATTGCATCGCAGGGAAACGGCAAGGGCCCGGTTGGAGGCACAGGAAAAAAGCCGTTCAGAAATTGGAAGAGAACTGCATGATAACATTAACCAAATGCTGGTAGCGGCTACCCTATTTTTGAAAAGGGCACAAATAGTTCCGGAAGAAACAAAAGAGTTAATGAAAACAGGCATTGGAATTATTGATGATACGATTGAGGAAATTAGGAAACTGTCGTCCAGCTTTGTACCGCCCTCATTAAAAGTAGTAAGTCTT
>CAZDHQ010000823.1:0-2371 GCA_964505135.1 uncultured Ferruginibacter sp. | reverse complement strand
ATAATAGCTGCACTTACTTCTGCAAGACGATGTACATTGGCTTCTCTTGCTCTATAGTCGCCACCTTTTACAGTATCATAAAAAAGACGGAACACAGAGTCTCCGTCATTTTGATAATTTTTTGCTGCATTGATACCACCCTGTGCTGCTATACTGTGGGCACGGCGTGGACTATCCTGGAAACAAAATGTTTTTACATTGTACCCCATCTCTCCCAGTGAAGCTGCAGCAGATGCGCCAGCAGGACCCGTTCCCACCACTATCACTTCCAGCTTACGTTTGTTTGCCGGGTTTACCAATTTTACATGCCCTTTATACTCTTCCCACTTTTTATCCATTTCACCAGCAGGTATTTTTGAATCTAAAGCCATAATATTTTGATTTGTGAGGTTAATTTTTCGAAAATTACTTTAACGGGATTTATTGTTGATTTTCTGTTTAACTGATCCAGTTAAAATAGATGGCCAATGGCATCAAAGCGAATACCAGCGGAACAATAATGGAAAACGCTGCGCCAACTCCTTTGATGATGGGTGTATAACGCTTATGGTTAAGTCCCAGTGTTTGAAATGCACTTTGAAAGCCATGTAATAAATGCCAGGCCAGTGAAACCAATCCCAATAAGTAAAGTATTACTACTACTATGTTCTGAAATACAATTTTCATTTCGCTGAAAAGATCATGCACCTGTTGGTTATTGTAATCTGCCAGCGATATCTCATCCAGTTCATGAATACTGCCGATGCCACCGAACCTGGATGGAACCCAAAAATGATAAATATGAAGAATAAGGAATAACAATAGTAATGTTCCCAGCAAGCCCATGCTTCGGCTGTACCACTTACTATTACTGTTAGCATCGTACTTATTGTATTTTACCGGACGGGCCTTCTTGTTTTGTGACCACAAGGTTAAACCCTGTATAATATGAAGAATGATGCCTGCAAACAAGCCAATCTCCAGCGTTCGAATAATAAGATTAGTGGCCATAAAACTTCCCCAATGATTAAAGGTTTGTCCACCATCATTGAAAAAAATCATCGCATTGATACTGCAGTGAACTATGAGGAAGATGATTAGGAAAAGGCCTGTAAGCGACATGATAAACTTTTTGCCGATCGAGGAGGTAAAAAACGATTTCCAGGTCATATAGCAGATATTGTTTTTTGAAAGTTGTGCAAATGTACGTTATGAAAGTTCAAAATGAAGTCTTTGTGTATTATTTTAATTGTCATCTTAGAATTTATCTTAGTTGCCGCAGAATGATATTATCCACTTGATGAAACACCATTTCTGGCTTCATTGTTCTCCACTGCGGCATATCAATAAGTGTGATATAATTGGTGAGTCTTGATCTTTTAAAATCATATTGGCTCTGGTGCGGCATATCCAGGATTGCAACCCAGCCACCTTCATCCTCCACCTGCTCTCTCCATTCCTCATAGTAACTATCATCACTGCTGTGAAAGTTCAAGACATTTTCTGCAATCAATATAAAATGGGTGATGCCATCTTTAAACATCTGGTCAGTGATATCCCGGCGCAAGGTCATGATATCATTTTCAATGGCATCATTCCACTCTCCTATCAACTCGATGATAGCAAATTCCTGTTCGTAGTCTACAAACAAAATTTTCATGTAGAGTGTTCGACTGCCAAAGTCATCCCACTGTGGATGAATATAGTAGTTGTAGATAGTTTGAGAAAATTCAAATTCGCTGTAAGTACGGCCGTAAAAGGGAGAACGTTCATCTTCTTCAGCCATGTATAAATGACGCCAGTTGTAGTATGGCTCTATATCCTGCATGTATTCATCAACGGTAGTAAAGTAATAATCAAATTCACTTTGCAAAAATACGCAGGGCTTTCCATTGAACAGAAGTTTATTTTAGTGGCAAAAAATTAGTAGCGCCTTTCAATCAAAATAAAAAACCCTGCTTTACAGCAGGGCTTACTCATAACCCATCAAATACTATTGAACAACTACTTTATCTGTAAAAGCTAATTCTTTTTTGCTGTTTACCACTTTTACAATGTACGTTCCGTTGGTAGGTTTTTTAGAAAACCGAACTGATTCCAATTGTTTACCAGTAATGGTTACGTCTTTTACCTGCAGTATCCTGCCAGCAATATCAGTTACCTGGATTGAATACCTTCCTGATGGCTGGCCATCAAATAGAACGTTTACCTGGTTGTTCACTATCGGGTTAGGATATACCCTGGCATCACCTGCAGCAGCAAACGACGGCAGCATTGATTTAGATACATCAAACTTAACCAAGGCGTCTGCTTCTTTTTGTAACAACAAATTGGCATTGGCCATATCAGATGCATTAAAGGTTTTGTCTTCAGTTTCTACCTTTACTGCCTT
>CAZDHQ010000822.1:0-2374 GCA_964505135.1 uncultured Ferruginibacter sp. | reverse complement strand
TATCGGTGCCAGGGTCCCATCGGGGTATACTTCTGATACATTAATAGTATCCTTTTGCCCAACACTAAGTTCAGCATAATCTATGTCTGTTATTAATTGTGGCAAGGTGCCTTCTTTCATTTTAACTTTATCTACCGTACCATCAATAGTTGTAACAGGCTGGGATACACCAGCAGTGGAAACGCCAGTAAGTGTTATAGTAAACCCGGGCACTACAATCAACGCTGCCGAAGGATTCACGGTAATTTTTTTACAGGAAACATTGGAATCTAACAATACCCTTCCTGAATTAATATATACTTCGGTATTTGAATCAGGCAACTTACCGCAACTCCAGTTTTGAGGGTTTTTCCATAATGAATCGATTGAGCCCTTCCAGATACATACTTGCGAAAAAGTATTGACAAAACAAGCAAAGGCAAAGAAAATGGTGGCATAAAAATGCTTCATAAAAATAATGCTATTTAAATGTACTCAGTTTTGAAAAAACAATATTAAAGACTTTTAATTTTATTTTTTAGCTGCTCCCACAGCCCTGGTTCTTGACACATCATAGTCGGTAACTTAAGAAAACGGAATATCATCAATCACGTCATAATGCTCCTTTCGGAGCTTGCTACCGTTAACTATTTTCTTTATTTCCGCCAACGTCTTCTCTCAATAACAAGCCACCCAGCTGTGCGTAGTTTGTAAAGAGCTGTCTTGAGTTTCTAAACTCAGGACTCACCTCACCAACAACAACCTCGGCAGCACCACCAGCACCTCTTTCTCCTTCTCCTCATCTTTCCAATACACCATAAAATTCACCTTTGCTTTTGCAATGTAAAATCCTTTATCAAAATACACTTTCAGTGTGTCAGCAAATTGCTTTGAGTATTTAATCACTTGCTCCTTTTGCTGGTTGCATAAGCCCTGTTCTGTAATGGTAAGTGAAGCACCACTAACCAGCGCTTTCACCCTGTGCTGAACAAATTCAAAATATCCTAGGTAAACATCCCGGTGGGTAAGGTATAAAACAATTTGCTGTGGCTCGGGGTATGGGTTATTGTCTTCGGTATAAATCAAATTGTCTGTGGAGAAAGAACGAAGATAGTTGCCGGTATAGTGAATCTGCAATGCAGCTTTTGCCCTGGTGATGGCCACATAAAATTCCCGTTTGTCTTCATCAGTATTAGGAGCAAAGTTTTTTAATTGCAAAAAGATATTATTAAACTCCTTACCCTTGGCCTTGTGTATCGTGGATACATAAATCATCTCTGAGTCAATAGGAATAAAATCTTCCAGCTTTGATTCCGTTAAAAAAGTATTCCAGTCGCTCTTGTATTTCAATGCAGGGTTTATCGCTTCAAATGCTTTGATCACTTCATTTACCATTTCTTTTTTATCACTGGAGTCTATTTGCTGCTGTAATTGCCGCTTAGCATCCTGCCAGTCATCAGCCGGTATAATCGGCGTATCGGCAAGATTGTTCAACAGTGTAGTAAAGCACCGCAACTCGTAGAGATTGGCGAGGTTAAAGCCATCATTGCTTTGTATCAACCTGGCAGGAATCCGTTTATGCGCCAGCACACTGGCCACCAGGCTGGCTTCTTCATTGGTTTTGGTAAGCACACAGGTGGAGCCGGTTAATGCAGCCTGTCTTATTTGTTCACACAGCGGCATCGCTAGATTTTTACTGCTATAACCAGTGATCTGTATGCTGCCGTTTTGATCCTGCACTGCATAGCCCGGTGCTGTTTTTAAACGTTTGCTGATAGTGGCCGCCCATTGATTGGCCAGGTCAACAATGTTTTTCTTACTGCGGTAATTGTCTACCAGTTCATATTTTTTAGCTGCCTGTTCAGTAATCAGTTGCTGCATATTGGCTGCATCAGCACCCCTGAAGCCGTAAATGTTTTGATCATCATCACCCACCAGTATCACCCTCATTTCTTCGTTCTGTTCCATTAAGGCTTTTACCAGTTCATATTCATCCCGGTTCATGTCCTGCGCTTCATCCACCACCAATACTGCTTTGGTAATACGGGAAGTTTCTATTTCACCAGCCTTCATTTTTTCCACCACGGTTTTGATCACATTGTCTACTTCCTGCAAACTGCCGATTCTTCCCAGCAGGTCAAAGCAATAAGAATGAAAGGTTTTGATTTCAATAAAAGCAGCCGCATTGCCAATCAATTCCATCAGCCGCTTTTTAAATTCAGTAGCAGCCGCCCTGGAAAAAGTAAGCATCAGCAATTGCTCATGCTTTACATCTTCCGCCAGTAATAGCGATGCCAGCTTGTGTACCAATACCCTTGTCTTGCCACTGCCGGGCCCTGCCGCCACCACGATATATTGGTTGGCTGAATCTGTAATGATTGCTAACTGCGCCGGT
>CAZDHQ010000821.1:0-2377 GCA_964505135.1 uncultured Ferruginibacter sp. | reverse complement strand
CTAATTCATTAACAATTACTTTGCTAATTTTTTAAATTCATTTATTCCTTTTTTAAACGCCATCAGTACTTCCTGCTTAGCTTTCTCAGAAGGGAAGCGGCCTGATTGTTTAAGCCAGGAAATTGAATTTTGCAGATATGCGATATAGTATTCCGAATCTTCCTTTGAACGAATTGGCTGTTTACCCACCAGCACATAAATTGGACTGGTATGTGCAAAAGGAGTTTCCGGCCTCATGGTTCCAAAATATTTATTAAATAAAGTAGGGCCACCACCTACTTCCCGTCGCTTTAAAAAACTTACTCCCCGGATACCATCTTCCACGTTAAGCTGGTGTACTCTTGCAGCAATCCATGCACTTTTACCCGGTTTGTATTCAATTTCCAGTTTGGCATAATGCTGTCCACTTTCAATATTTTTTTCTGCAATAACTACGCCGTTGGCAATAATTTCGAGCCGGTCAACAGGCAATTGGCTCCACATTTCTGCTTTAATCGTTACCGTCTTTTCTCCGGAAATATTCAGTTCATCACCAGGTGTTTTATTATTCACCTGACAAAAAATAAACGGGGAGTTGGTGATAAAACTATTGCCTTTATTCAATGCGTCAATCCAGTTCTGATAGTTAAAATCTCCTTTTATTTGAGCATACACCCGGTTGGCGCCTACCGTAACCCGCTTACCCATTTTATCAGTGCCGGCTGAAGCAGGAATTTTCAATCCGCAATTAAGCAGCCTGTACCATAATTTTAATCCGGGGTTCATTAGCACATCAGGCACTATATCTGAAGTAAAAATCGGGTCACTGAAAGGATCTATTGTGCAAAGCAATTCTATGGCATCCACTTTTTTTAAAACAATTGCAAGCGGGCCTTCCAGGCCGGGCCATGCGGCAAAATGTGCCCAGGATACATGACCTCCCTGTGCATGGGTTTCATCGCAGGCCTCAATATTCAGCGGGTACTGATATTTTCGAATCGGCTTCACCGGTTCAATCAATTTTTTAAGATTCAATAAATCTATATGTCCCAGCCGGTCTTCACGATATTCCTGGTTGATATAAATTAAATGAGCGGAGTCGGAAACAGGCTCCGGCATTCCCCGGAACCTATCATTATCATCGGTAAAATCTGAAGTTAAAATATTACATACATTTAAATCCTCTGCCTTCATTTCCAGTAAAGCCGTTCCCGGATCAATATGGTGAACATGAACATCGCCACTAAACCACTTTCCCCTGCTGAATTCAAACCATTTTTGCAATTGAATTTTTATAGTATCTGTTTCGGCTGTAATGTGGATTGTACTGTCAAAAAAAAGATAGGCATAGCCTTTAACCACTTCAAATTTCAGGTTTGCCGCCGGAAGGTTTATTTCGAATGTCCCTTCAACATAAGCAAATTTCCTGTTATTGTCGAGCAATGCATCTCCCCCTGCAGAATCCATTTTAAAATTGACAAGATGGCCTTCAGGAGCATAATAAATTGAATCATGTTCTGTAATTCTGATTTTAGCAGCCGTTGGCTTGCTATACTCATCGAGGATTTGTATAATAATTTTTTGTGGCTCTCCGTCATTGACTAAACTTAACGCAGCAGGATATTTCTCCCATGTATTGGCGCTGCAAAAAAATACAGGCAGGAAAACAAACAACAACTTATATGCGAAGAATTTATTCATAGAAATATTCATGTTTATGCTTTTCCTGTACCATTAATTAAACAGAACAGGATTTTATTTTCAAAATTTAGTGTCTGCAATAGCCATGGAAATATGTACCAAACTCTTTTCAGTCCCCAATCTTTTTTCAATACCCGGCAATGATGGGGAAACATGAGATTTACATAACCTTAATCTTCTGTCAGTATAAATGAAATCACTTTTTCATTAACCCGCACATAATGTTTTGGATCTTCTTTTAAAATCAAAGGAATACTTAGTATCCCTACTGCTTTTTCCAGTTTTGTTTCGGGCCCGTTTGCATAAGGATTATGAGGATAAAATGGCCATGTTAACATGGCATCGGCATCCATTTTTAATGTCCATCCATGGTGACGAATCCATCCTCCAACTTCTGCAGAAGAAAGCTCTACTTTTTCTTTCCCCAATAGTATTTTTTTACCGATTGCCGTTTCAAGCATTTCTCCCGCTTTGAGACACAATTGCAGGTTCAGCTTTGTTTCTTCCGATGGGGACCCTTTACCATTAATAACAAACCGGAATTTCAATTCATTGCCAGACGGCTTTGGCACATACACATCCGCAAAAAAAGTATTGAATGCTAATGAAAGCCTGTCTGCCGTATCATTCATCTGCAGACGGCTGTTGATGGGCAAATGATAAATGTGTCCGTCAATTTTTTCAGAAAAAGTTGCCA
>CAZDHQ010000820.1:0-2384 GCA_964505135.1 uncultured Ferruginibacter sp. | reverse complement strand
TCCACTCTTGCAGTAAAATCATCCAGCAATAAAATTTTGGGGTTTACTGCCAATGCCCTCGCCAGCATCAGGCGCTGCTTTTGGCCGCCGGATAAAGTGGTGCCTCTTTCAGACACAATCGTATCTAATTTGTTGGGGAGTGTATCAATAAACTCTTTTAATTCTGCGGTAGCAATGGCTTTCTCCAGTGAAGCATCTGTTACATCATTGCTAAAGGCAATGTTCTCCCGCATGCTCATGTTAAATAAAATACTGTCCTGGAAAACAAAGCCCACCTGCCTGTAAAAGTTTTCTTTTTTATAGGCGTTGATATTTTCTCCATCAAATAAAATGCTGCCACTTGTTGGGCTAATCAAGCCCGTTAGTAAGTAGAGCAATTGTGTTTTACCGGCAGCAGTGGGACCAATTACTGCCAATGATGTTCCTGCTTCCACCTTAAAACTGATTTCTTTTAATGCAGGCTTCTCTCCATACAGCATAGAGACCTGCTGCATCTCAATCGTTCCTTTTAACGCTGTATCAAGCGTAGCAGGATCAACAGGATCCGGTGCATTTAATACAGCACTGATGCGCTGGTAACTGGCAGATGCCTGTGCAATGAGGTTGCTCATAAAACCAATTACCAGTATGGGAAAGATAAGCATGGAAAGATAGCTGTTGAAGGCGGCAAAATCTCCCAGTGTCATACTGCCCGTGATTACAAAATGACCGCCCAGTGTGAGAATGGAGAGTACGGCCATATTGGATGTAAAAATGATAATCGGTATTAGCACCGCAAACATTTTGATTACCTGTATACCAAAATCTTTTGCCTTGCTGTTGGCTTCTAAAAATTTTTCGTACTCCGGTTGCTGTGAGTTGATCACCCTAATGAGTGCAGCACCCAAAATACTTTCGTTGATGATTTTATTTAACCTGTCAATCACGGCCCTGTTCTGTATAAAAATCACCCTTGCTTTTTTTAGGACAAATGCAAAGGCAAAACTGATAACGGGTACTACCGCAACAACGGTTAGCGCCAGTTTCCAGTTGATTGAAAACAACAGCACACATGCACCAATGATAATGATGATGGAAGACGAGATAGAAACGATGGCTTGAGCTACAAAAGTTTTAATAGAATCAGTATCCGCTGTTAGATTAGTGAGCAGTTTTGATGGATTCGCCGTTTCAACAAATGCGTTGCTTTGCACTGCTATCTTTTTTGATAGTGATGTACGCAGATCCCTGGCTACTCTCTCTGAAGTGTATACCTGCACTATGCCCTGCAGCCAGGTAAAAATGAAAATGACAAAAGTAAAAATGAGGTACTCCGTTAATACAGCTTTTAATGTGTAATGCGCCGGATAGGAGTCAATGGCTTTTGCAATGATTTTTGGAAGAATCAGGTTGATGCCGTTGCTGAGCAAAGCAAAGAACAACAGTAATAGAATCATTCCCCTGTATGGCTTTAGTATACTGAAAATCCCGGGACCTTTTGGAGGTTTTTGTTGACCGGGTTTGCTTTTTGGCTGCATGGTGGCGTGAGAAATTGATCAACTTGAAAAGTAAAGAAAATCCCGGGAATGAGATGTTATTGGATCGAATAAATGATGTGTGGTTGAAGATATTTTTTATTTCATTTTTGTAAGAGACAAGTCAGTGTTGGGTACAACAAATATTGAATTTTGATGTTCCACTATTATACCTTGTGATGAAGTAAAGTCGTTATCATCTTTTTTGCCAGGTAAACTTAATACAGCATCCTCCCAGCTCACTATCTGCACACCATATTTTATTGGCTTTATGATTATGTTCAATAATCTGGGCTACTATTGGTAAACCTAGCCCATAATTTGTTGACGAACGTTCCGTACCAAGCTGTGCAGCCAGCTCAAATATTTTTTCTCTTTTGTCTATAGGTACGCTGGTACCATTGTCAGCAAAAGAAAATTCCCATGCTACAGTTTTATCAATGCATCTTATTTTCAATTGACCCTGTTCCCGTCTATTGTGTTGCACTGCATTTCCAATTAAGTTAAGAAATACCTGCAGTAGCATGGTTTCATTTCCTTTTAGTAGAGGGAATGACTCACCACCTTTATCAATAATAAAATTGGCAGGAAAAGAAATCATACCAATAGCTGTATTTAGTACTGCTCCACTATCAATATCATCTTCCTTATCATTATTTGAAAGTCTTGCCTTATAATAATTGAGCACACCATGTATCAGACTATCCATCCCATTTACACTGTCATTTAAAAAATTAATCATGGTTTGCATGTTGGCACTTTCCTTGTCGCTCAATTCCATGTTGATCATATAGGCCAGCATTTTGATTTTATGCAATGGGGCTTTGAGGTCATGCGTAAGTATATAAGCAAACTGCTCCAGTTCCTGGT
>CAZDHQ010000819.1:0-2386 GCA_964505135.1 uncultured Ferruginibacter sp. | reverse complement strand
TAACTTAGAAAACTCTAACTCCAACTGGCACTAAAAGAGGGGGAGCTTACAATGTTTGGCAAGTATTTGCTCTAATACTAACGACAAAGAGCTTTTTAATTTCTTAATTGACAAAGTTCAACAAGAGAATGATGAAAGCACAAGAATTTCGATTTTATCCAGACTTCAGGATATAAACAAAGATTTAGACTTCAATATAGAACCAATAAAGAAATTGGTGAAAGATGGAACCGGAGGCGAAATGAGGGCAGCATTAAGAGCTTTATCAAACACAAATGATCCTGAAGTCGAGGATATATTTTTAAATGAATTTAAAATTTCGGATAGAAACATGAAGGTTGCAATTTGCGGACCACTCTCAACAGTTGGAACACTAAAATCAATTCCGATTTTAAAAGAAGCTCATAAAAAGACAAGAGATGGTGGATTAAGAATTCTTATTGAAAACACAATCACTAAAATTGAAGCCCGTACAAAAAGCTGCAACTAACATCCGCCATGGCTCGTGGATCAAGCTCCACTCCGCTCTGATAAAAGTTTAAGAAAGATATAAAGCACAAGTGAGTCCCAACGATAAATGTCGGAATGCTGATCAAAGCATCAGCATGACACAAAGATGTTGCCACCTGCACCATCGCTGGCTAAAAAAAATAAAGAGTTTTCGATACCTACAAATGCTCAATAATCAACGCTCAATATTCAATTTTCAATTTAATTAACTCCCTCTATAAATACTATAGCCAAAAGGACTCAGCAATAGCGGTATGTGATAATGATCCCGGGAACGGATCTCAAAAATGATTTCTACGCAGGGGAAAAAAGCTTCGAGGCCGATGACCTTGAAATACTCCTTGGTGTTAAACTTTAACTGGTAGGTGCCCATGGGCAGGGAGGAATTGTCTTCTCTCAGCAGGTTGCTGATGCGGCCGTCTTTGTTGGTGATGCCGGTGGCTACTTCCAGCCATTCCATGCCTATTTTTTCAAACAGTGTAACGGTGATGCCTGCGGCGGGACGGCCCTTGGTAGTGTCTACTACTTGTGTGGTAATTTGACTCATGCCAATTATTTTTTATTTCGCAAATAGATGATTTACATTAGTTGCCCGCAACTATCTTTCTGCACAGTTAATCTGGGAACATGGTTGAATGTATTGTAAAGTCAATTGTTGTGCCAGTGTGCCTTTCTATTGTTATCAAAATAACTGCAACTGATCCAGTTTATTGAATGCATACAGCATACAGCAGGTGTGCAGGGCCTGCGGGAATTTATTTTCTTTGAGCATCGTTTTTACTTCTTCTATTGGCAGCAATACCACATCAATTGCTTCATTGTAATCCAATTGCTGCTCGCCCGTTTTTTTTCCTCCTGTTGCTAAAAACAAATGTGTATAGTTATTGAGCACACCGGGATTGGCAGCCACTTTTCCTACATGATGAATAGTTTCAAATGTATAACCCGTTTCTTCCCTTAGCTCCCTTGCCATGCCAATGGTTTGATCTTCTCCTGCATCAATAAATCCGCCGGGGAGTTCAAGCATGGTTTCGTCTACCGGATACCGGTATTGCTTGCACAGTACCACTTTGCCATCTTCTGTGATGGCCAGTGCACAAGCACTTTCAGGAAGCTCCACCACAAAGTATTCATTAACGATGGTACCATCTGGCATTTCGCATTTATCAACCCTTGCTGTAAAATACTGGTGATTGGATATATAATTTGAGTTAAGCGTTTTCCATTTCATTATTTAAAACTAATCGGTGATAAATTCTGTACTATCCCAATATTACCATTTCATTCTTTCTCTTAATGCAGTGATATGCGCTGTATGATGACGGCTGTGCCATGCATACATACCCAGCAGAAACCATAAGGTCATTTGCCTGCCATGTTCAGGATGCACCACGGTTCTCTCCCACTGTGCTCCTTCAATAGATTTCAATACTTCTACCCAACGTGCATGCAGGCTGTGCAATAAAGTAAGTGAAACATTGATGGGTAAATTTTTTGTATCTGCCATCTCTGCCCATAGTTTTTCCTCGTAAGGTTTAATGGTTGGATTGTCTTCTGTTAATCCCAACTTGAAACGGATGTAAGCATTCATGTGGCTGTCGGCTACATGGTGTATCAATTGTTTTACTGTCCATCCATCTGGCCGATAAGGCGTGTCCAGTTGTGCTTCGTCCAAATTTAATACGGCATTTTCCAAATGCTGCGGCAAAAATTGAATATCAATCAGCCATTGCTGCAATTGTTTTTCAGAAAAAGGCTGTGCTTCATATTTGCCAATGGGATAACTTAAATTTTCCATGATGAACAGTGCTTGGTTAAAAAACAAAAATCAATAATTATGATGAATAACTATTGATTTTTGCTGTGTATTTAAGAT
>CAZDHQ010000818.1:0-2398 GCA_964505135.1 uncultured Ferruginibacter sp. | reverse complement strand
CCCTTTTGCAGGTATGTTTGCTGTGAGAAATTTTTATAACGATAAAGCTACCCTTTTAGTTTTACCAGTGTTTACCGCACTATTTGCCGTTAACTCTAAGTGGGCTGTAAAGCGGTATCACAATAGTTTTTAAGCGAATACGTTCCTTACAGGTGGAAAAATGCCGTCTTAAGAGAAGCATGAACCAGTCAATTGTTGATAAATGATGTTTAACAGGATAATTTTAGCTGACGACCATAGCTTGATAAGGCTGGGGCTTGTACAAATATTAAAGGATGCTTTTCCTCATGCACTGATTAAAGAAGTAAGCAACGGTGAATCACTGGTAAAAGAAGTGATGCTGCATGATTGGGATCTGGCAATATCTGATTTGGATATGGAAGGTAAAGGAGGATTGGAGGCGCTTGAGCAAATTAAATCTTTCAAACCTAATCTTCCCGTGTTAATACTGAGCATTTACCCGGAGGATCTTTATGCTGTTCGTGTTTTAAAAGCTGGCGCATCAGGTTATCTAACAAAAAACTCGGCACCGGAAGATTTAATTAAAGCTATACAGCGGATAGGGCTTGGTAAAAAATACATTACACCGGAAATAGCTGAAAGGCTGGTGGATATAGAACACAGCAAGGCACCACATGAATCACTTTCCAACCGTGAGTTTGAAATTTTTAAACTGTTGGCCAACGGCAAAACGATTGCGCAGATAGCGGATGCATTATCTATTTCTGTATCTACGGTAAGCACACACAAAAGTAATATTTTTGAAAAGCTCAGTCTTTCCACTGCAGCAGATCTTACCCGTTATGCAATTTCACATCATATTATCAGTGATGTAGGGTAGAATAATTGTAATAAAAGATACTTCCTGAAGAGGCTGTTCATTTAACAGCCTCTTTTATTTTTGATTAAGGCAACCTGTCAAACCTTATATCTTATTCCTACCAGCTTATATTGTAGTATAACTTCTACCAAAGCTTTCTCTCGTTTTCTATCTTTCTTTGAATGAATAACTATAAATGACTTCTTGCATATAGAATTTCTTTGTAAGGGATTTGAAAGGTGTAAATCAAATTCACAAGCTTCAGCACCATAGATGAAAAACCGATAGAAGCTTAAGCCGCCCCTCTCAAACCCAGGATACACTGTTATCCAAATTCAATCACTAATTGAGTAGATACAGTGCCCGGTTATCCAATGAAAATTCAATATCCATGCAAAAGAAAACCCTAATAACCTGCCAATTCATCCTGCTGTTATTTTTGAGCAGCCGGGTTTTTAGCCAGCTTAAAGCAAGCTTCACTGCAGATATAACCAGCGGTTGTGCTCCCATTGTTGTAAAATTTACTGATAAATCTACAGGCAGTCCAATTAGCTGGAGATGGGATTTGGGAAACGGAACATCCACCGGTTTACAAAATCCTTCAGCCACCTATGTTACACCCGGCACCTATACAGTGAAATTAAAGATTAAAAATGCGGCACAGCAATATGACTCTGTTGTAAAGACTGCTTTCATCACCGTGTTAAAAGCACCTACGGTAAATTTTTCAAGTGACGTAACAGCAGCCTGTAACCCTGCCACTATCAATTTTACAGACCAGTCTACCGGAGATATTCCAGTTAGTTTAATGCAGTGGGATTTTGGAGACGGGGCAATTTCATCAGAAAAAAATCCATCACATATCTACGCACTTACGGGCAGTTATAGTGTTACATTAAAAGTTACCAATACCAAAGGGTGTTCTGCCGCACAGCGCAAAGTAAATTATATAAAAGTAAATGGAATTGTACCAGGCTTTAACACAACAGCAACTACCAAATGCCGCCCTGATAAAATTACTTTTATCAATACCACATCAAGCAAAGATAGTTTTACCAGTAAATGGGATTTTGGTGATAGTACCTATTCTACTGCATCAAGTGTAGAACATGTATATGCAAAAGGGGGGACGTATAAAGTGAAGCTAACAGTAACCTCGGTAAAAGGGTGTGAGAGTACAATTGAGAAACAATTGACAGTTCAAAATCCTGTAAGCGCTTATTTTGCTGCCGATAAAGTCTATAGCTGCAGTTATCCTGTATCTATAAAATTTTCTAATGAAGAACTGGCTGGCAATAACTATACATGGAGTTTTGGGGATGCGTCAAGTTCTGCTCTGTCAAAGCCTATGCATGTGTATGGAGATTCTGGAACATATACGGTAAAGCTTGTAGTAAAAAATACCAATGGTTGTGCTGATTCTTTTACAAGGAAAGATTATATCACAATCCAGCAATCAAGCTTTGGTTTCACTAATCTTCCGGACAGTGGTTGCAAAGGATTTACTACTAAAATGCAGCTGATGCCCAATCCTGCGGATAGCATTGTTTCTTATCGCTGGGATTTTGGCGACAATAC
>CAZDHQ010000817.1:0-2404 GCA_964505135.1 uncultured Ferruginibacter sp. | reverse complement strand
CAAATAACGTTAATAATAATATGTCAGCGTTACAAAATACTCCTCTTCAGATAACTTGGATTTTTTGGTTGGATCAACAAGTAAAATTCCCTTACCTGATAATTCTGTAGATGTTGTTGTTTCTTTTGAGACGCTGGAGCATCATGATGAACATGACCAAATGATGTTAGAGATCTTGCGAGTATTGACTCCAAATGGATGCCTTTTTATTTCGTCACCGGAGAAAAGTATCTACAAGTTAAGAGACCCAAACAACCCTTATCACATAAAAGAATTAACCTTTAATGAATTTGAGACGTTGATTAAAAGGTTTTTCAAAAACTCTAAATTTTATAGTCAACGTTTTGTAGCTGGTTCTTTAGTCCATCCTCTCGAAGAAAATTGTAAATCCCACTTTAAAATATACGATGGAACTTATTCTGAAGTATATGAAGGAATCAATGAAGGCGATTTTTATAATAAACCGTTTTTTAATTTGGCAATTTGTTCAAATGACGAATCACAAGTTAACATACCAACACAGTACTCTTTATTTAACGGTGCAAACGTAGTTGAAAAACAAGTGAAGGATTTGAAATCGATGAATAATCGGTTGATCAACTCTCGTTCTTACAAATTTGGAAGTTGGTTTGCAAAAAAACTCTCTTTTCTTAGAAAATAGTAATTAGAATTATATTGAAGAAAATCAGAAATATTGCGATTTATTTACCTCAGTTTCATCCAATACCAGAAAATGATAAATGGTGGGGTAAGGGATTCACAGAATGGACAAATGTTACCAAAGCCAAACCTTTATATCCCGGGCATTATCAACCTCATCTTCCAAAAGACTTAGGATTTTACGATTTGAGAATAAATGAGGTGAGAGAAGAACAGGCTAATCTTGCGAGAGAATTTGGAATAGATGGTTTTTGCTACTATCATTACTGGTTTAATGGCAAAAGAATTCTTGAACGGCCAGTGGAAGAAATACTTAAATTGAAAGAACCAAATTTTCCGTTTATGCTTTGTTGGGCAAATGAAAATTGGTCTAGGCGTTGGGATGGTCTCGATCAAGAAATACTAATGAAACAGGATTATAGTGATTATGATGACATCGAACATATTAAAGATTTGATTCGATTTTTCAAAGATCCCAGATATATTTGTGTTAACGGTAAACCAGTTTTTATTATCTATAAACCCTTTCTATTACCTAATCCCGAACAAACAGCCAGAAGATGGCGAAAAGTAGCTGCCGAATATGGACTTGAACTCTACTTGTGCCATATGGTTTTTGGATATCAAGATAAACCAGTATTAATTTCTGGCTTTGATGCTGCTATAGATTTTGAGCCATTTGGTATAAGAAGACGAAATATCTTTGAAAAGCTTCGTACTGAAGTATTAAGCCAAAAATTTCAAATAAGCTTTTTCCCAAAATCAACATTTGTTAAGTCACTCAATCATCGACTTTTAAAAGTTGGTGCTCCTTCATTAAATAAAATACCCTATAAATGGATGCTTCAAAATGTTAGACCTATAAATGAAATTGGGTACAAAGTTTATCCCTCTATAACTCCTGGATGGGATAATACTGCTAGAAGAAAAAGTAATCCTACATTAATTCTAGATGGCAGCAGTCCTCGCCTCTTTGCTGAGTGGTTGCAATTGATTTTAAATGATTTTAAACCATATTCACAGGAAGAGAATTTTTTATTTATTAATGCTTGGAATGAATGGGCTGAAGGGAATCATTTGGAGCCATGTCAAGAATTTGGTATTCAGTATTTGCAGGCATTTAAGGAAGTAACAGATAGATTCATAAATTCATCTAAATAAATGATGAGTAAAAAAATAAGGTGTATAGCTTATTATTTGCCGCAGTATCATCCTATTAAAGAAAACAATGAATGGTGGGAAAAGGGGTTTACAGAATGGACAAATGTAACCAAGGCCAAAGCTCTGTTTAAGAATCATTACCAGCCACGCTATCCTGCAGATTTAGGATACTATGATTTAAGGGTACCCGAGGTGAGAGAGGAACAGGCAAGCCTGGCAAAAGAGTATGGCGTAGATGGATTTTGCTATTATCATTATTGGTTTGGAAACGGAAGACAATTACTCGAACGGCCTTTTAATGAGGTCTTATCCAGTAGATGGCCTGATTTTCCATTTATGTTATGCTGGGCTAATGAGAACTGGAAAGGTGTTTGGTTTGGCGCTTCAAAAGGTAAATTATTAATTGAGCAGCTTTATCCCGGTAAGCAGGATTATGAACAACATTTTTTGTATCTGCAAAAAGCGTTTGCAGACAGCAGGTATATTACAATTGATGGTAAGCCTGTTTTTCATGTGTATCGCCCAGCAGAAATTCCAGATTTAAATGAATTTGTTGACACCTTTCAAAACTGTGCAATAAAAG
>CAZDHQ010000816.1:0-2427 GCA_964505135.1 uncultured Ferruginibacter sp. | reverse complement strand
CATCTAGTTCGGTGTAGCCATCGGAACTGCCGCTTATCACCGTGTTATTGTAAAAAGGGGAGAATGATTTTTTACCCGTGTCATGATCACCTGCATCAAAAAGCGTAACTACTGTCGGGTCTGTATTATATCGCCATCCTGTTAAAACCCTGGCTGCTGCTATTACATCATCTTCTGTAAAACCGCTGTCATCACCTCTTCCAATGGTAAACAGCTCCTGCAGTTCTCTTGCAAAATTTTCATCGGGCGCTTTTTTTGAATTGAGAAAACCATTCAAATGAATCAACATGGCAGGATCAATGCATACTTCTCTTGTTAGCTTTTTTACATTTCCCAGCGCATTATCTCTTAATAATTTGTGATGCTTGTATAATATTTGCGAATCACCTACCTCCTCCTGTTGCACAGAAAAATGATGATGCCAAAACAAGACCATTTTTTCTTCGATGCTCCGCTGTTGGTTGATAATTAAACCAGCCCACCATTTTAATAAACTGCTGATGCGATAGCTATTAATAGTGCCAATGATCTGTGACACTGATTTTAAATTAGGGTCATTTACCCAGGTAGTTCCTTTTGGTACGCCCACATCATCATAAAAAACACCTGCTTCATCTTCAATCAACCCATAATCTCTTACCGGTGGCGAGGGCGTACGTGTAGTGTTAAGCAGTTCATCTACTGCCGTACTCAAAGATTTGGAAAGAAAATATTGTATATCTGTTTTGGTAGCACCAAACATGGTTCGTTTTAAAAGATGCGCTGCTTCATTGCTTGTCCATGCCCCACTGTAGGGAGCTAAGCCTGTTGTTGTGGGAGGAAGCTCCATCGTTGCTACCAATGCAGTAGATTTTTTCCTCAGCGCTGTTCTTAAAAAATCCTTTCTATCCATAATGGTTAGTTTTATTTATTCATCTATCGGATCAAGGTGATGGTTCCTTTTTGCTGGCGCAGTTGTTTTTGTAAATCGGGGTAAGTAATGATGTACACATACACACCAGCCGGCTGCGGCTCTCCTCTTACTGTTCCATCCCATTTTGTATTCATGGATGAGCTGGTAAAAACTCTTTGGCCATACCGATTGAAGATCTGCATCACATATCCATCAGGCGCTTTGCCCAAGGGCCCGAAGTAATCATTCTTTCCATCATTGTTGGGTGTAAAGGCACTGGGTGTAAGTACCAATGCGTCATTCAGTACCACTACTGTAAACTGATCTGATACAGAGCAGCCGGAAGACAAAGTGCTTGTAGCAGTGTAGCTAGTGGTCACTAATGGTGATACAACGGGGTTGGCGCAATCGGTGCAGCTCATAGGCTGGTGGCTATCCCAAAGCGGCTGCCCGTTACCGTTATAGGGAAGTGTAAAACTTTGCCCTGCAAAAATGGTGTCGCTTTTATTGATGTTTACAAATGGACCTGATAATACCGTAGCATGATAGTTTACTAACAGGGAGTCGTATCCGCAAATATCTTTTAGTGTATCTGTAGCTGCAATAAATCCATTAAGGCTGCACACGGTGGTATCTTTTGTTTGCAGCAAAGGATCTTTTAGTTTGATAATGCCAAAATCCACATCACCCATGCTATTGCTAAAATCACCATCGCCTGAATCTGAATCACCGGCCAGGTAAAATTCATTACCGGCAGCATTTAGTATCAGCGAATGGAGGTTGTCATTACCGGAGCCACCAAAGCTTCGCTGCCACACCATTTTACCTGCTGCATCCAGCTTTACTACCCAATAATCTCCTTCGCCTTTTGCTGCTGTTATATCGCCATCGTTTGAATAGGATAATCCGCCTAACAGGTAACCGCCATCTTTATCAGTGATAATAGTATTGGCATATTCAGCATCAGTACCGCCAGCAACTCTTTGCCAGTTCAACTTCCCATCAAGGTTGATATTAAGCGCCCAAAAATCCTGACTGCCTTTGGCACCGCTTACATCACCATCATTGGATGTAGTATAACCCGCCAGCGTAAGCGAATTATCATTGCCAATGGTCATTGCATAGGCCACATCATTTTGTGAGCCGCCATATACTTTACTGAATATTTTGTTGCCATCTGCATCCAATGCTAACAGCCATGCATCATAATTTTTTTGGCTGGGAGGAATATCGCCGTCAATAGAATTGGCATACCCTGCAGCATAGATTTTTCCATTGATGATTCTGCAATCAAGCAGTTCATCATTTTTAGAACCGCCAAAGCATTTGCTCCACTGCATGGCACCAGAAGAAGCAATCTTCATCAGCACTGCATCCGTAAAAGTACCTGTGCTATGGTTGCCATTGATATCTCCATCATTGGATGAAGTGGTACCGGCAATTAAGTAACTGCCATCACTCATGATCTCGATATGGTTGCCAACATCAAAGCCACTGCCGCCATATCTTTTCTGCCATTGAATATTTCCGGTAGC
>CAZDHQ010000815.1:0-2433 GCA_964505135.1 uncultured Ferruginibacter sp. | reverse complement strand
ATCCAATATTGAACTCTTTTTAAACTACTGCAACCGTTTTTACGATCGCCAGTTTATTACAAGAGATACTGCACACAAAGGAACACTGGAGAAGTTTGAAAAGCTGTTGAACAATTATTTTTCCTCTGACAAACCGCAAAGCCTCGGTCTGCCCTCTGTATCTTATTGCGCTGAACAACTGCATTTATCTGCTAATTATTTTTGCGACCTGGTAAAAAAAGACACTGGTCAATCAGCGCAGGATTATATTCAATCCAAACTAATTGATGTAGCCAAAGAAAAAGTATTTGAGATGAATAAAACTATTAGTGAAGTGGCTTATGAACTGGGCTTTAAATATCCTCAACATTTTACAAGGTTATTTAAGCAAAGGGTGGGTGTATCACCAAATGAATACAGGAATTTGAATTGATCACTTACTATAAGAGTTCATAAAAAATTATGAAGAACAACAATAATGATTAGGTTTAAAGCAACGCTGAAAAACCATTATTGATTCACTCGAAATGATGCCAGTGTGGGTGTAGTTTTCTTGACGAAGCCTGGTTTTTAATCGGTGCAGTGATGTTTATCATCACTATTGTAATTTTTGTTGTAGAAATTCCTCTCTCTTCCAGTCCACGTTTTTTTGAACTGCTTACCACATTACTGCTGCTCACATCAGTTTGTGTAATTGCATCCTGTTGTTTAATGGTAATAGGCAGTAAACATTTTGGCAGGGCAAGAAAAAAGATACACTATCATGAGTATGCGCCCAGTGCTTCCTGATATATACGTTATAAAATAAAATAGTCGTTTGCAAGTTCTGCCATATATTTAGGGCCGATTAATTTTGTACAACAAAAGACTGAACGACTGATGACGCTCCCTAAAATCTTACACCGTGCAGGGCTTGCAGCTTGTGTGTTGCTGGTGATTTCCTGTTTAATGCCCTGGGCTTATTATGCCGATATCGATGAAACTTTTACTGGTTTTTATTCTTTTAAAAATGAATACGGCAAGCCAGGGAAATTTTTATCCGGCATTGCTATCATTTGCTTTCTGCTGATGTTATTACCTAAAGTATGGGCTAAAAGAGTGAACCTGTTTGTGTGTGCACTGGGTGTGGGCTATGCGGTAAAGACGTTTATATTATTTACTTCCTGCTACAATGCTTACTGCCCTGAAAAAAAGCCGGGTATTTATTTAATGCTGCTAACCACAGTGCTGCTGCTGGTGGCTGCCGTTTTTCCTGATCTGTCTTTAGGTAAAAAGGAAACAACAGAGGCATAAGGAAAGAAGGTTTGCCGGAAAGGCGTGGAGACGGAAAGATGTAAAACGATCGAGAACGAGTGAATGGTCAATTGTGAATGGTCAATGGTAAACCTTTTAATTCTTGTTGACACTATTATTCATTCTACTGCTTATTTTCTGTTGCCTATTCTATCTCCTATATTCTTCTTAAATCCTACATCCTAATTCTTCTTCCCTGCTTCCTTAATCCATGCATCTTTTAGCGTAACGGTTCTGTTAAAGATTAGTTTGTCAGCAGTGCTTTCTTTATCTGCACAGAAATATCCTTTGCGGATAAACTGGAATTTATCTCCGGGCTTTACTGTTTGCAACGATGGCTCTACATATCCCTGTATCACCTGCAACGATTCTTCATTGATATAATCTTTAAAATCGCCTTCTTCGCTGGAAGGATCTTCTACTTTAAACAAACGATCATACAAATTAATTTGTGCAGGCACTGCATGTGCGGTGCTCACCCAATGGATGGTTCCTTTTACACTGATACCGCTGTTATCGCCGCCGCTCTTGCTGTTTTCAATATAACTGCAATGTATTTCGGTAATGTTGCCATTGGCATCTTTTACAAAATCATCACACTTTACAATATAGGCGCTCTTTAATCTTACCATGGCACCCGGCGCCAGCCTGAACCATTTTTTTGCAGGCACTTCCATAAAGTCTTCTCTTTCTATCCACAATTCTTTGCTGAATGGAACCGTACGTGTACCAAAGCTTTCATCTGGGCCGTTCTCGCTGATCATTTCTTCTGTTTGTCCTTCGGGATAATTGGTGATCACCAGTTTTACCGGATCCAATACTGCCATTGCCCTTGCGGCAGTTTTATTCAGGTCTTCTCTCACACAAAACTCCAGCAAACTAAAATCAATAAAGTTTTCTCTTTTGGCTACGCCGATGCGGTCACAGAAATTACGCAGGCTCTCTGCAGTAAAACCTCTTCTTCGCATACCGCTGATGGTAGGCATGCGTGGATCATCCCAACCGCTCACATGTCCTTCATCTACCAGTTGCAGTAATTTTCGTTTACTCATTACCGTATAGGTCATGTTGAGCCTTGCAAATTCATATTGTTTGGAAGGGAAGATGCCCAGCTTTTCAATAAACCAATCTTACAATTCCCTGTGCGGAATAAACTCCAGC
>CAZDHQ010000814.1:0-2435 GCA_964505135.1 uncultured Ferruginibacter sp. | reverse complement strand
TCCACCAGCAATCGCCTCACTTGCTGCGCCTTGCTAAAGTAGGCATCATAATAGCCGGCACTCAACACAAAGGTTCCCAGCATTATCCTGCGTTGCACTTCTTTACCAAAACCCTCACTTCGACTGTGCTTATAAAATTCATTCAGGTCCGCTATTTTTTCCTTGGTAGCGTGTCCATACCGAATACCATCGTATCTACTTAGGTTAGAGCTAGCCTCAGCCGTAGTGAGCACGTAATAGGCCGGCACAATATAATCCAGCAAATCAAAAGCTACTGGCTCCACCGTATGGCCATTTGATTTCAAATCATCAATAAACTCATTGATACCTGCTGCAATTTCACCATCCAGTGATGGATGATTAATTGCTTCATTAAAATAGGCGATGCGATATTTTTGTTCTGCAGATTTATCTTTTAAAGCTGCCGTATAAGAGGGCACTGCATCCTGCAATGCAGTACTGTCAAACTCATCTGCGCCAGCGATCACTTCCAGCGTTAATGCAACATCCGATACATTGGTTCCAAAAATACCAATTTGGTCAAATGACGACGCATAGGCAATAAGACCATAACGAGATATCCTTCCATAAGTGGGTTTCAAACCAACGATACCGCAAAAATCTGCTGGTTGCCTCACAGAACCACCCGTATCACTACCCAAACTCACCATACATAGGCCCGCCTGCACTGCCACTGCACTGCCACCTGAAGAACCGCCAGGCACTTTTGTTTCATCCAATGCATTTAATACATTACCATAAGCCGAGTTTTCGTTGGTACTACCCATCGCAAATTCATCACAGTTGCAAGCGCCAATTATAATGGCTTCCTGCTCCAGCAAACGTTGCACCGCCGTAGCATTGTAAACCGATTCAAACCCTTCTAAAATTTTAGAAGCTGCAGTTACCTTATGTCCTTTATAACAGATCACATCTTTGATGGCCACTACTACACCATGCAATTTACCCAGAGATGCTCCAGACTTCCTGGCTTCATCCAGTTTAGCAGCCCTTTGTAATGCCTCTTCTGCATATACATCAGTAAAAGCATTTAAGTTTTTTCGCTTTTCAATTTGGCCAAGGTAATACTTTACAGTGTCTATACAAGAAACCGCACCGCTTTGTAAATCCTGCTGGTATGACTCAATGCTTTTATACAACTTAAAAGGTTTTAGTGTACTATGTATTTATGCAATCGGCTGAAGCACTTGATTCATCATGATCAACCGCTTCAGCCGAAAAATTATTGTGAGATAGAAATATTACTTTGGCAGTTCCTGCGCCTGCTTTTCCTGCAATTGCTGTCTTAAGCGCCTGAGTTCTTCATCCTTATCTTTTTCCTTCATACCTTCTTCAATCTCATTTTTGATATTATCCTTTGCATCTTTAAACTCACGCATCCCCTTACCAATACCCCTCATTAGTTCAGGAATTTTTTTACCACCAAAAAACAATATGGCTACAAGGATTATAACAATCCACTCAGAACCTCCTGGCATAGCAAGCAGGAATATTGACAATAAACTTGACGAAATGATCATAATGTAAAAATTGAGAAACAAAGATAAAGTAATTCTTTCCTAAACAACATCGTTTCTTACAGATAATTCAGTTGCTCAAATGTTAATTGGTATTACCTCTTTTTATCTAAGCCATCTGCCGCATCTAGCCTTTCCATTAGCAGCTTCATAGGGAGTAAGTCCCCTTGCGCAAGAATTTAGAAATATCAAAAGAGCAGCAAGAGTAAGTACAGAGATAAGCTTTTTCATAATTTACGTTTGGTTATTTTTCCTGTGAGCTGTAGGTTAGGCAATAATTGTTCCAAACGATTATGGCTAAAATTAAAATGGCTAAAACCGTTGGTTTTAGCCATTTTAAATATCTAAAGAATAATTTATTTCTCAGCCACCGCCATTCTTTTTTCCTGAATACGGGCACTTTTTCCGCTACGGCTTCTTAAATAGAACAGTTTAGCACGGCGAACTTTACCTACTTTGTTCAGTACAATGCTGTCGATATTAGGCGAAAAAACAGGGAATAACCTTTCTACACCTACGCCGTCACTCACCTTACGTACTGTAAATGTGGCAGTTGCACCATTTCCCTGGCGTTTGATCACATCACCTTTAAAACTCTGGATACGCTCTTTGTTACCCTCGATGATTTTATAATTTACGGTGATATTATCGCCGGCTTTGAAAGATGGCAAAGCCTGTTTGTTTGTCAATTGCTCGTGTACAAAATTTACAGCGTTCATAATCTCAAAATTTTCGGACGGCAAAAGTAGGGAAAATAGTTGATAATTGATAATGATTAAAGGATAATTTTAAAAATTATTCCTTCGCATAGCTTGTTCAAATAAAAAAGCTGGTAAGCCAACCGCATTACCAGCTTCAAAATTAATTATTGATATTAACGAGCAATATTTACTGCCT
>CAZDHQ010000813.1:0-2454 GCA_964505135.1 uncultured Ferruginibacter sp. | reverse complement strand
ATTTACCTGCAAAAGAATGGCCAGTTTAATCCCGTTGATGATATGCCTTTTGGTAATGAGAATGAATCCACCATTGCTGCGGCGCAATTCTTTGATGCTAACGGTGATGGTTACCCAGATTTATACCTGGCAAAAGGGGGCTATGCTGTTTGGCAGCCTAATACCACCTCCCTCCAGGATGAATTGTATCTAAATGATAAAAAAGGAAACTTTGAATTGGCGGCAGGAGCCTTACCTGATGTAAGCATGAGTAGCAAATCCTGTGTGCGTGCCTGTGATTTTGACAACGATGGTGATATTGATTTGTTTGTAGGCGGCAGGGTTATTCCAGGTATGTATCCCATCAATCCCAAAAGTTATTTGCTTAAGAATGACGGTAAAGGTAAGTTTTCAATAGTGAGTACCGGGTTTGATAATGTAGGTATGGTTACTGATGCCCGGTGGATTGACTTAGATAAAGATGGCAGAAAAGATCTGGTGATGGCGGGTGAATGCATGCCACTAAAAGTTTTCTTAAACAAGGCAAGTGGTTTTGCAGAAGCAACTGAACAGTATTTTGAAAATACAGAAAGCGGCTTTTGGACATCGCTTGCTGTAGCTGATATAAATGGTGATGGGAATGAAGATATCATTGCAGGGAATCTTGGGCTTAATACTGCTTTTCACGCAAGCGAACAAGAACCGCTGGAATTGTACTATGCAGATTTTGATGGAAACGGTTCAATTGATCCTTTCTTCAATTGCTTTATGCAGGGCAAAACGTATCCTTATGTAAGCCGGGATGAATTAAATGAACAGATGTATGTGATGCGAAAAAAGTTTGCGTCTTATAAAGCTTATGCTGATGCAACCATGACAGATATATTTACTCCTGAACAATTAGCCAATGCAGGTAAACTCACGGTAAACGAGACACGAACTGTTTGCTTCATCAACAATAATGGAAAGTTTACAAAATCCTTATTGCCATTGCCTGCCCAGTTTTCTGTTGTTAATAATATTGCCACTGGTGATTTTAATCATGACGGAAAAACAGACCTGTTACTGTTGGGTA
The DNA here is from genome assembly GCA_964505135.1 of uncultured Ferruginibacter sp. Taxonomy (GTDB): domain Bacteria; phylum Bacteroidota; class Bacteroidia; order Chitinophagales; family Chitinophagaceae; genus Ferruginibacter. The sequence goes on along the minus strand of CAZDHQ010000813.1, from coordinate 1,400 downwards.
ATCATTCTGATAACCGCCTTAAGATCGGTAGCATTGCTTCAAATTTTGGTTGCTTGTTAACCGGTGATGGTAAAGGCAATTTTAATTATGTACCTCAGCCTCAGTCTGGCTTATGCATAAAAGGAGATGTAAAGTCTTCAACAGAAATTACAGTAAACGGGTCTAAATATATACTGATCGGAATTTCAGGAGAAGAATTGATGACTTATAAAGAAAACTAGTATGAAAAAGATTTTTGTGTTGTTGCTGATGATGCAATCATTGCTTTACGCTCAAACAAAAAAGCAGTTGCCAAATTATCTCGATTTAAAACCAGCAGTGTTTTCATTGTCGCTGGTGATGATGCATGACGTAGTAAACCCACCTGCTGCTGCAAGGTTTTATAGTTATGCAGTGTTAAGTGCTTATGAAATTGTTTCACAAAATAGTAAAGCAGTTCCGCCACTTTCAGGAATTTTAAAGAACTATAAAGCGTCATCAATTGCTACAACTAAAAAGGCATATGATTACAAAATTGCAGCAGTATATGCTATCCTTGAAACAGGCAGAAAAATGTTGCCTTCTGGTTTCATGCTGGAAGATGATGAAGCAAAATACCTTGCAATATTAAAAAAGAATAAAATCAGCAAAGCGATCATTGATTCATCTGTGGCGGTAGCCAATTTTGTTTCAGACCAGTTAGTAGCTTATGCGAAAGCCGATGGTTATCTTCAGTTGAGTACAAAACTCAGGTACACGCCATCTAAAGCAGAAGGACACTGGTACCCAACTCCGCCGGCTTATATTGAAGCGGTTGAGCCTAACTGGAAAACCATCAGGCCAATGCTTATAGATTCATGTAATCAATTTATTCCATTGCCTGCAGTACCATTTAGTAAGGATAGCAGCAGTGACTTTTACAAGCTGGCAAAGGAGGTATATGATGTTACAAATAGTTTAGACAGTAATCGAAAAGTAATAGCATCTTTTTGGGATTGTAATCCTTTTGCAGTAAATACTTCAGGTCACATGTCCATAGGATTCAAGAAAATAAGCCCGGGTGGACACTGGATGAACATTACCGGCATTGCAGCAAAAAAAGCAAAGCTTTCCTTTGATAATTATGTTGTAGTACAGAGTATGGTTTCGCTTGCTTTGTTTGATGCATTTATTAGTTGCTGGGATGAAAAATACAGGAGCGACAGGATAAGACCTGAAACCTATATCAACAAATACATTGATCTTAAATGGCAGCCATTATTGCAAACGCCGCCTTTTCCTGAATACACCAGTGGGCATAGCGTAATATCTACTGCTGCTGCAGAAGTGCTTACGTATTTTCTTGGTGATGATTTTTCTTTTACCGATGATTCAGAAGAAATTTTTAGAATACCACGGAGGCATTTTAAATCCTTTAGATT
>CAZDHQ010000812.1:0-2456 GCA_964505135.1 uncultured Ferruginibacter sp. | reverse complement strand
AGGCAACAACAGACTTATTATCCAATGGTAGATACCACCGCATTAATCAGTTTTGCATTGATAATAGGGGCGATACTGATAAGAGTCTTTCGCTTTGGCCAGCCAAAACCACCAGGTGTGCCGCATACGGTCTAATAAATACTAACAAATTATTGAAGCAATTTGCTGCTTGCTGCATGTATCTTTACGCCTTATCAAATTCCAATGGAGGATCCGATTTTTAAAAACTGGGAAAAAAAATCTGCCGACCGGCAAAAATTATACAAGCAATATTTACAGCGGGCAGATAAAAACAAAGTGCTGAAAGCCCTTCCGGATCTGCATGAGGAAGCATTTGAAAAAGTGAACTGCCTGGAATGCGGTAATTGCTGCAAAGGTTACTCTCCAAGATTTAAAACACCAGACATCAAACGAATTGCCAAACACCTCAAGATGAAAGATGGTGATTTGATCAATCAATACTTAAGGGTGGATGAAGATGGTGATTATGTAATGCAAACAACCCCCTGTGCATTTTTAGGTGCTGATAATTATTGCAGCATTTATGATGTCCGTCCTTCTGACTGTGAACGTTTTCCTTACACTAATGAAGATGTGATCATTAAGCGACAAAACATCACACTGAAAAATTCAAGCTTTTGCCCGGCGGTGTATTATGTGCTGGAGAAGCTGATGGAAAAACAATAGCCTTACTTACTTGTCAATTCAATATATGCAGCAGTTAATGGCCTTTCAATTCCATCTCCCTTCCATTCTGTTACACCCGGTATGCTGGTAGCTTTTAATATTTCTTCTTTTGATTTGCCTGATTTTATCTCCGTTTCTACAAACGTTAACACTTTTCCCAAATAATCACCAAATAGTTTAAGATCATCCCTCTTTACAATCACATCATATCCATCCGCAGCATGACCGCAAATGAATGTTGTTTTCTTGCTAAACTTGTCCGCAGCCTTATCCAAAATAGTAATCCAGTTACTAATATTCGCTCCTGCGGATTTATCAATATAAGGATGGCGCCTGTTGAACATTAAATCACCGAGATGAACAATCTTTGATTTTTTAAATTCTATCAAACTATCGCCATTGGTATGTCCTGCGCCAAAATAATGTAAGCAAATTTCTTCCTTACCAATTTTCTCACACCAGGTGGTGCCAAATGTTTGATCAGGATACAATTGTTGATCCTCATTTTTTTTCTCCTGTGCTACTCTTATTTGATTGGCCTTGGAGTTTTCATGCGCCAGCACATGTTGCACCATTCCTTTAAAAGCAATATTACCTGCTGTATGATCACCATGGTGATGTGTATTGATGAGCAGCCTGAATGGCTTTTCAGATTTCTTTTTCAATTCATCAATTAAATGCCCCGCCGCATCAGGAAACTGTGAATCCACTACCACAATGCCATCATCAGACAGATAGAAGAGAATGGTGCCCCCTTTTTCTGTAAAGATGCCGATGGTATCAGTGAGCATGTTTATTTTCCAGGTGGGGTCAGCCAGCAGTTGCGCCATTGTTTTGTTGGATAGAAAAGCCAAAGCGCCCAATACTAAACTGGAATTTTTCAGGAAGATTCTGCGTTGCATACAATTGATTTATTGCTAAAAGTTAAGTAGAATAAATGAACGTTGATAATAACGCAGGAAAAGGAGAATGGTTGACAGCAATTTAATACTCCAGTTTCTTCAGCGATGGCGCTTTAAACCAGGTGGCCACCACCACCAGTATCGTCATACATCCACCAAACACCACAGATGCTACGTTGCCCATCAATTTTGCGGCAATACCGCTTTCTGCCTGCCCAATCTCATTGGATGAATTAATAAACATGGAGTTTACACTCATCACCCTGCCACGCATGGCATCCGGGGTTTTAAGCTGCATGATATTGCCACGTACCACCACACTAACGCCATCAAGCACCCCACTTACCATCAAGGCACCAAAAGAAAGCCAGTACCATTTTGATAAACCAAAAATGATGATGCAGGCACCAAAACCTGCCACAGCAAACATGAGTTTTAATCCCTGCTTCTTTTTTAATGGAGATAATGTAAGCCAGATTACCATGATAATGGAACCAATATCTGTAGCTGCATTCAGCCAGCCAAAGCCAATAGGGCCTACATGTAAGATATCTTTTGCATAAACAGGCACCATGGCCACAGCGCCGCCAAAAAGCACAGCAAAGAGGTCAAGCGATAGGGCCGCTAATACTTCTTTCGTTTTAAAAACAAAGTTCAATCCCTCACTAACGGCTTCCAGTGTACGCTTTTGATTGCTGATGCCGGGCGGTTTGGAAGATATACGGTAGATAAATGACAATCCAATAAAAATGAGTGAAGTGATAACGATAAAAGTTCCTGTAACATGTAGCCATGCTATTAAAAAGCCAGCCATTGCATGGCCTGTAATGCTTGCCACCAGCCAGCTGGTGGAACTCATCTGTGAGG
>CAZDHQ010000811.1:0-2457 GCA_964505135.1 uncultured Ferruginibacter sp. | reverse complement strand
TCATTTTCTTTTTTAAAGAACTTACCTGGCTTTGCAGGTTGCTTACCATGTCTGCCAATGAGTTCATATCCCAGCGCTGCTGCTGGCTCACTTTGCTTAATACCATCTGTGCATGCCACAGTTCAATGATGTCTTCTGCATTTACCTGGTATGGCTGAAACTGTGGGTTATCACTTATTAATGTAAGCTTGTTCTTTGCTTTATTATTCTTTACTATTCTTTTATACACAATTCCCTCGTTACGGCTCACCACAATGTATGCCTGGTTGTTTTTAATGCTTTCCAAATTATTGTCAACTTTCTCTCCCACAATGATGCTGCCACTCGGTGTAGGCAACATACTATCTCCAATAATCTCAAAGGCACGATAATTACCACTGCTGAGCATGGGCAACGTAAATGTGTTCAGCTCATCGATAAAATCACTATCAGCATAGCCTGCCAAATAACCTGCTGCTGCTTTCACTGGTACAAAGTGTATCAGGTTCCGCTCTGCAGATGCCATCTTCTGCTGCCGGCGTTTGGAGAGATAAGAGCCACTTTGATTGCTTAGGTCTTTTAACAGCAATTCATCCAAACTCAGTTTAAATAGCTCACTCACTATTTCCAGCACATCCAGTCTTGGATCTGCTCTTTCTTCCTCATAGGCGCCCACCAGCGAACGCTTAATGCCCATCTTGGCAGCAAATTCTTCTTGTGTCCATCCACGCAGTTTGCGTAGGTACTTTAAGTTTTGTCCTGCTTGAGACATAGTGCAACTAATTTGATTAGCACAAATATACTAAAAAGTTTAGCTTATCCAAATTAACCTAAATTTTTTTTTAAAACTGTTTTATTTACGTTATCAATAAAATTGCGGGCGTCAATTACCCACACCTTATTTTTGCAAAAAATAACTGATATGCAATTTGTATTGATACTGCACAATTTATTGAGATGGGTAGTACTCATCTTTGGTGTACTCACTTTAATGAATGCCCTTGGTGGTGTGTTTAAGAAGCGCATTTTTACCGAAAGCGATAACAAAAGCAATTTGTTCTTTATGATCGCCTGCGATTTGCAGTTGCTGATCGGCTTAATCCTGTACTTCAGCAATGGCTGGTTCGACAGGATGAAGAATTTTTCTCAATACAAATCAGATGCTGGCATCCGGTTCTTTACCATGGAGCATATGACAATGATGCTGCTGGCGTGGATACTGGTGCATGTAGGCCGTGTGGCAGTAAAAAAAGCAACTACAGATGCCGCTAAACATAAAAAGATGCTCATCTTTTTTGGCCTGGCATTGATCATTATTTTAGCTGCTATACCCTGGCCATTTAGAGAGGCAATAACAAGACCTTTATTCCGTTGGTTCTAATTGTGTATGATTTTTAATTTTTGATTGTTATGGCCAAAGCGAAAAAGAAGCCTACTATTTTAATCACCAACGATGATGGTATCACAGCGCCGGGTATACGCAATTTACTGGAAGCGGTAAAGGATCTTGGTAACATAATAGTAGTGGCTCCTGATAAGGCGCAGAGCGGTATGGGGCACGCCATCACCATCGGTCAGCCCCTGCGCATGACCAGGATGGATTTATTTCCTGATGTGGAAGCATGGCAGGTAAGCGGCACGCCGGTGGATTGCGTAAAGCTGGCCGTAGATAAAATACTCCATGGTAAACCAGATTTATGCTTAAGTGGCATCAATCATGGCGCTAATCATTCTATCAATGTTATTTATAGTGGAACCATGAGTGCGGCCATGGAAGCAAGTATTGAAAGCATACCCAGTATCGGTTTTTCATTATTGGATTTTAGTTACGAAGCTGATTTTACTGCGGCAAGATTTTACGTAAGAAAAATTGTAGCCAGTCTGCTGGAAAAAAAGCTGGATAAGCATTTATTACTGAACGTAAATATTCCCTCCATTGCGCAGGAGTTAATTAAAGGTGTAAAAGTTTGTCGCCAGGCTTATGCTAAGTACGAAGAGGATTTTGAAGAACGAAAGGATCCTCACGGAAAGAAATACTACTGGCTTACCGGTGAGTTTATCAATTTTGATAAAGGAAAGGATACGGATGTATGGGCGCTTGAAAATGGTTATATCAGCGTGGTGCCTGTGCAGTTTGATCTTACCCATTACAAACTCAAATCACAATTAGAAAAAACCTGGAAGATTAAATGATTTTAAGAAAAGATAATTTTTGGCTGGGGGCTATCTTAGGCTTGATTGCCCCAATACTGGGTATTGTTATTTTTAAGATTACCAAGTTCAAAGTTTTTTCATTTGCAGAGACATTTCAATACCTGCGATTAGAACCCGGTTTTAGAACACTTACGGCGGCGCTTAGCCTTTCTTTATTATTAAACGCACTCATCTTTACACTCTACATCAATACCCGTAAGGATAAAACAGCCAAAGGCATCTTCGCCACTACGCTGGTATATGGCTTGCTGGTATTAATTATAA
>CAZDHQ010000810.1:0-2460 GCA_964505135.1 uncultured Ferruginibacter sp. | reverse complement strand
ATCATCATGGTAAACGTGCTGATGCCATTGTAAAAGGTATGCTGCAGCACAGCCGAACCAGTAGCGGTGCTAAAGAACCAACAGACATTAATGCCCTGTGTGATGAATATTTGCGATTGGCATATCATGGTCTAAGAGCAAAAGATAAAAGCTTTACTGCAAAGTTTGAGACTCGGTTTGATGCAACTATTCCAAAAATAAATGTGGTACCGCAGGATATGGGCAGGGTAATTCTTAATCTAATCAACAATGCATTCTATGCTGTAACAGAGAAACGAAAACAACATCTTGAAAATTACGAACCAACCGTAACAGTATCTACCAAAAAAGAAAACGATACAATCATCATTTCCATTGAAGACAACGGCACCGGCATTCCGCAGCAATTAGTTGATAAAATATTTCAACCATTCTTTACTACCAAACCAACCGGTTCAGGAACAGGGCTGGGATTGAGTTTGAGTTATGATATTGTGAAGGCACATGGAGGAATTCTGAAAGTAGAGTCTAAGGAAGGAGAAGGTACCACATTCATTATTCAACTACCCATCAATTAACCATACGCATGAAGATCTGGGCTAAACTTTTGTTGTTTCTATTTTTCCCCGTACTCGGTTATGCGCAAGACACACCGGACAGTCTGCGGAAGGCATTTTTAAATGCTCCTGAAGATTCAAGCCGTTACATCACCGGAAAAAAATTGTACGATTATTACGAAGAAACCAATAAAGATTCTGCTCTTCATTACGCACAGCAATGCCTGGTCCTTGCACGCAGTAATCACCAAAAGCTTGCAGCTGCATACTATATGGATAATACAGCCTATCAATTAATTGGGTTGGGTAAATATGCTGAAGCATTGCAACAGGTGCTGGATGTATTTAAGATTGTGGAAGATGCTACAAATGAACAGCAGTCGGGCTGGATATTATTTTCACTCCCCTTTAATGGAAGTAAAAGGCTTTTATTATTAGCCTATACGCATCATATGTTTGCTATACTAATGCGTGAAACCCAAAATATAGAGCAGGAGATCTTTCATTATAAAGAAGCCAGGAGAATAGCTTTGGAAATTGGGCACCCGACAAGGCAAATGCTTGCTGCCATGAACCTTGGACGCAGCTACACTACAGTAAACAAGCTGGATTCTGCTTTGCTGTATGAAAAGGAAGCAGAACAAATGACACTAAACTCAGCCTATAAAAAATACCTCGGCCAGGTGTATGGACAATTGGGAATAATTTATACTGAAAAACATAACTACCCCCTTGCCATTGAATATTATCATAAAGGCATAGCCATATCCAGGGAAGAAAATAATATGAGTTCATTAGCCAATAACTATTTTTTTATTGCCAACTATTTTATTGATGCAGGCGAAAAAGATTCCGCACTGTATTACTCCATGCAAAGCCTTCAAACAATAAAGCAATTGGGAATTGTAAGATGGTATAAGGTTAACCTTGGTGCAGCTTATGAAAATGTATATCGATCGTACAAAATGCAGAACCAAAAAGACAGCTTATTAAAGTACCAGGAACTAACCCTGTTAACCAAAGACAGCCTGTATAAATCAAGGATACAAAACCTTACCGCTTTTCAGACGGTTACTTTAAATGAACAGCTTCGTTTACAAAATGTAGAGAAAGAAAAGATCAGTTACCAGAACAAAATAAGAAGCTATTTTTTTATAGCAGGTATTGCAGTGTTGCTATTACTGGCAATTATATTTTACAGAAATAACCTCCAGAAACAAAAAGCAAACAAAGTTTTAGAAAATACATTGACAGATCTGAAGTCAACTCAATCTCAACTTATTCAGGCAGAAAAGATGGCGTCCCTCGGAGAACTCACCGCAGGCATTGCTCATGAAATACAAAACCCGTTAAACTTCGTCAACAATTTCAGTGAAGTAAGTAATGAGTTAATTGATGAGATGAAAATGGAATTGGATAAAGGCGATGTGACTGAAGCAAAAATGATTGCAGATGATATAAAAACGAACTTAGAAAAAATAAATCATCATGGTAAACGTGCTGATGCCATTGTAAAAGGTATGCTGCAGCACAGCCGCAGCAGCAGCGGACAAAAAGAACTAACCGACATTAATGCATTATGTGATGAATACCTGAGACTCTCCTATCATGGCCTAAGAGCAAAAGACAAATCTTTTAATGCAAAATTTGAAACCCGTTTTGATGACACTATTGGGAAAATAAATATAGTGCCGCAGGAAATGGGAAGGGTAATATTAAATCTTATCAACAATGCTTTTTATGCAGTGAAAGAAAAAGCCCAGGCAGCGGTTTTAGCACCACCAGCCGTGGCTTATGAACCAACCGTTTCTGTCATCACCAAAAATTTAAAAGATAAAATTGAGATACAGGTTAAGGATAATGGCAACGGTATTCCTGCTGCCATTAAAGAAAAAATATTTCAGCCTTTCTTTACCACCAAGCC
>CAZDHQ010000809.1:0-2461 GCA_964505135.1 uncultured Ferruginibacter sp. | reverse complement strand
ATAAAACACCTTTTACCCAGGCAGAATGGGCCGGCATGCTGCACATCAGCGAACGCACCCTGCAGCGCTATGCTAAAAGCAATGGCAGCTTTGCACCTATCAATGCAGAAAGGGCTTTACAAATAGACAATGTACTCCACAAGGCAAAAGATGTTTTTGGCTCTGTTGATACTTTCTACAAATGGTTAAAGCAAAAACCCCAGATGCTGGAAGGCACGCTCTCTCTTGAATCGCTTACCACGGCAGCCGGCATCACCATGATATTAACCCAATTAGGCAGATTAGAACACGGCATACTGGCATGATTGTTTACAGGCTTGCAATTGCTGCATACAGAGATGATCTTACCGGTACCGGCGCCAAGCTCTATGGCGGCAGGTGGAATTCACCGGGATTGCCAGTGTTGTACACCGCAGAGAATATTTCATTGACGGTGCTGGAAATTTTGGTAAGAGTAGATAAGTATAGTATTCCGCTTACGTACAGCCTGGTGAAAATTTCTTTTCCTGATACAGCTGCCATCATTGAAATTCATGAGAAAAAATTAAAGCGCAACTGGGAATATGATTTAGGATATACCCAATGGATGGGGGATGAATTTTTAAAAGCGAATGAAGCATTGATCATGAAAGTGCCTTCTGCCGTAGTGCCTGAAGAAAATAATTACCTGCTTAACCCCGGTCATCCTGATTTCAAAAAAGTAAAGATCACCGAAACAGACGCATATCATTTCGACAAACGATTATTTATTACGAATGAATAAAATTTACCTGCTACTGGGCAGCAATATGGGCGACAGCCGCAGGCAATTGGATACCGCCATCCGTCATATTGAAACAGCAATTGGAAAAGTTACCAGGATATCCAGCCTGTATGTAACGGCTGCCTGGGGCAATACCAACCAGCCTGACTTCTTAAACCAGGTGATTATAGTAGCGTCAGCCCTTGATGCTGCTACTGCTATCAAAAACATTTTATTGATTGAAGAAAAAATGGGCCGGGTAAGAACGGTGAAAAATGCACCAAGGATAATTGACATTGATATTTTGTTCTTTAATCATGACATTATCCAGCTTCCCAATCTTACCGTGCCGCATCCGGAAATACAAAACCGGCGCTTTGTCTTGATTCCACTGAATGAGCTTTCGCCGCAGATGAAACACCCTGTATTAAAGAAAACCATTCACCAGTTACTGGCTGATTGCAAAGATGAATTGGATGTGAAAAAGTTTTAATTGTGCTGCTGAACTTTCATCTTATTTTCGGCGCAGGCTTATGAAGTATAACTACGTAACAATTGAAGGGAATATTGGTGCCGGCAAAACCACGCTGGCACACCTGCTCAGCAAACATTTTAATGCAAGGTTGGTATTGGAAGAATTTGCGGACAATCCTTTTCTGCCTAAGTTTTACGAAAACCCACATCAATACGCCTTTCCGCTGGAATTGTTTTTTATGGCGGAGCGTTACAAGCAACTGAAAGAACTGCTGCAAACAAAAGATCTTTTTCAAAACATCACCATATCAGATTATCTTTTTACCAAATGTTTGCTGTTTGCAAAAGTGAATTTGGCAGATGAGGAATTCAGATTGTATCAGAAATTATTTGACATCATCAATCCTCAAATCATCCAGCCTGATATTGTAATCTACCTTCATACACCCGTGAACAGGCTGCAGGAAAATATCAAGAAAAGAAATCGACCTTATGAATTAGGTATACCCAACGATTATCTTTTTAGCCTTCAGGAAACGTATACGCAATACATTCGCCAGCATAATATCAAAACCATTTTTGTGGATGCATCCAATGCAGATTTTTTGGGCGATGAGGAACATTTAAAAGCCATCATCAATGCGCTGGATAAAGATTATCCGCAGGGGCAGCATTATCTTTCATTGCCGTAATCGCTACGCAAAAGGTGACACCTTTATCGATGACAGCGTCTGTAACTTTTTAGTAAAGGTGTCACCTTTCACACACTATCTTTGCATCCGTAAATACAATCTATTGAATCCTTCTCTCAAACAAGTTGTACAAATACCGGAATTCAGGAACTTTTTATTTGGCCGCTTCCTGTTCATCATGGGCTTAAGGATGATGGGCACACTGGTAAGCTGGTGGATGTATGAGATCACCCGTGATCCATTTTATATTGGGATGATTGGACTATCTGAAGCGATACCAGCCGTAGGTTTGGCATTGTATGCAGGCTTTGTAATTGACAAAAGTGATAAGAGAAAAATGCTGGTAAGAACAATGACGCTATTTGGCTTATGTGCTTTTGTTTTACTGGGTATTTCTACCAGTTGGTTTAAAGAAGCCTTTGGTAACAAGCTGATTGTAATTTTTATTTACAGTGTGATTTTTACAACCGGCGCCATACGATCTTTTTCCGGACCTACCTTTAGCGCCATCATTGCATCCCTGGTTCCAAAAGATTTATTGATCACTGCCTCA
>CAZDHQ010000808.1:0-2462 GCA_964505135.1 uncultured Ferruginibacter sp. | reverse complement strand
TTAAGCCCAATCACCCTAATACTGGCTATGGTTATATTCAATTCGAACAGCAGCCTGTAAGTGATAATGTTTTTAAAGTAAAAACATTTACTGAAAAGCCGGATAAAGAATTGGCCAAAACATTTATCGCCAGCGGCGACTTTCTGTGGAATGCAGGCATTTTTGTATGGCAGGTAAAAAACATTATCACCGCATTTGAAAAATTTCTGCCTGAGATGCACGAGGTATTTGATGCAGAAAAAGAACAGTTTAATAAAGCAGACGAAAAACAAGCCATTGAACGGATTTATCCTCAGTGTGTAAATATTTCCATCGACTACGGTGTGATGGAAAAGGCAGATAACGTATACATTATCCCTGCATCCTTTGGCTGGAGCGACCTGGGAACATGGGCCAGCGCCTACGATAACCTGGAAAAGGACTATTTGGAAAATGCGGTGGCGGGAAATAACGTAATGATTATTGATGCTACCAAAAACATGGTGCATGCAGATAACAACAAGCTGGTGTTATTACAGGGTTTAGATGATTTTATTATAGTTGATACTAAAGATGTACTGCTAATTTGCCGTAAGAACAAAGAGCAGGAAATAAAAGAATATGTAGCCGAGGTAAAGCGTAACAAAGGCGATAAGTTTTTATAGATTAGTGTAAAAAATAAATTATCAAAAAATACGTTATCAGGGAGTCCATTATTGATCAATAAATGCTTTTCCTATGAAGAGATTTAAACACCTGCTGTTATTCCTGCTTTCTCCTGCCGTTTTAGTAGCTGCAGTTTTGCTATTTATTCTTGATAACATGCACATCAATGTGCACCCCATCAGCTCCTTTATTGCAAAAGCTGGCCAGGACTAAAAAAATCCATAGTATCTATTTTTAAAAATCTCCTGCATAAGCGGGTGATGCTTACTTTTGGTTTCCGTTTTGTAATCAATAACAACAGCAGGCGTGAAACCAACCATTCAGAGCAAACTTCCACATACCGGCACTACCATATTTACTACCATGAGTGCCTTAGCTATTGAACACAATGCCATTAATCTTGGGCAGGGCTTTCCTGACTTTATGATGAGTGAAGAGCTGGTAGCGTTGGTAAATAAAGCCATGCTGGACGGCAACAACCAATATGCTCATATGAGCGGCCTTCCTTTGTTACGGCAAAGGATAGCCGAAAAAGTGGAATCGTTATATAATAAAAACATCAACCGGGAAACAGAAATTACCATTACTCCGGGAGGCACTTATGCTATTTATACTGCATTAACTACTGTGTTGCAGCCCGGTGACGAAGTGATTGTATTTGAACCTGCATTTGACAGTTACCTTCCCAATATTGAAATAAATGGTGCCGTGCCGGTATTGATTCCGCTTACATTTCCCGGCTACCAGATTGATTGGGCATTGGTAAAAACTAAAATATCTGCCAAAACAAAAATGATAATGATCAATACTCCGCACAACCCCACGGGCAGTGTATTGAGTGAATATGACATCCAGCAGTTAAGAGAAATTGTAACCGGTACTGGTATTTTTATCTTGAGTGATGAAGTATATGAACATCTGATATTTGATGATAAATTACATCAAAGCATTCTTAGATACCCCGATCTTTTTCAAAGAAGTTTTGTTTGCTTTTCTTTTGGTAAAACTTATCACTGCACCGGCTGGAAACTAGGCTACTGTATAGCACCGCAGCCATTGATGCATGAGTATAGAAAAGTTCACCAGTTTAATTGCTTTAGTTGTAATACACCAATGCAGGCTGCGCTGGCATCATTCATACAGCAAAAAGAACAATACCTGCAAATAGGAAAAATGCTGCAGCAAAAAAGGGATCATTTTCAGCGATTGATGCAGCAAACAAAGTTTAAAGCATTGCCTTCTTATGGCAGTTATTTCCAGGTGTACAGTTACAGTGATATAAGTGATGAAGCAGAAAAGGATTTTGCCATTCGCTTAACAAAAGAAGCCGGTGTTACCGCCATACCCGTTTCTGTTTTCTACAAAGAAGAAACCAATCACCAGGTGCTGCGTTTTTGCTTTGCCAAAAAAGAAACGACATTGGAAGAAGCTGCCTCCCGTTTAATGAGAATCAAATAGTTTTTCTCAAATAGTAATATCACTCTATCCCCTGACTTCTATCATATTTAAACCCGTTTAAATTAGCCAGATTTGTATTGTGTAAATGAATGTTTGTTACTGCGGAATAGATCAGAAAAACCATTTTAAAACCTATAAAAATCTTCTTTATGAAAAAGATCATTGTTCCGGTTGATTTTTCAAAAGCTGCCACTAACGCAGCAACCTTCGCTGGTGAATTAGCTGCTTTTTATGGTGCTGAATTATGGCTGTACCATACATTTGAAATTCCTGTGGGTGTGGGTGAAGTAGCTTATCCTTTGTTTGATGTAACTGAACTTCAAAAAGCAGCAGAACATGAACTGGAGCTTTTAAAAGAA
>CAZDHQ010000807.1:0-2462 GCA_964505135.1 uncultured Ferruginibacter sp. | reverse complement strand
TAACGGTGAGCTTTCAAAGCATTAAGGCTGCGATAGCCAACCCGGTGAAGAGTTTGAGAACGGAATAGCCAATGTCTGATGTAGGATTTGCTAATGCCTGATTTGGTTGAACAGCTTTATTGAAGTGTAGGGGATTAAAAATCTTACCGCTTCAATGTTAAATATTAAATTCTTTATAGTCATGATAAAAACATATTTCAAAATTGCCTGGAGAAATTTGATGAAGAACAAGGTTTTTTCTTTCATCAATGTGTTTGGATTAAGCGCAGGACTGGCCAGTTGTATGCTTATTGCCTTATACATACATCATGAGGCTACTTATGATAATTATCACAAGGCAGCAAATGATATTTACCAGGTAGGTACTACTTTTATTAAGGGTGGAGAAAAAGAAGATAACCGGGCCAATACGCCTCACCCCGTAGCCGAAGCGATGAAGAGAGATTTTCCTGAAGTAACTGCGGCTACTCACCTCCTTGGTTTATTTGCCGATGACAAAACATTGATTCAATACAATGAGAATAACAGCAATGACATCAAATCATTTTACGAAACAAAGGGATACCTGACTGATAGCGCTTTCTTCTCCATTTTTGATTATCAATTTATTGAGGGCAACGCTGCTGTTGCTTTGTCTACACCCAACAGCATTGTATTAGATGAAGAAATTGCAAAAAAGATTTTTGGTGCAGAACCGGCAGTAAATAAAGTGTTGCATATTAACAGCAGCACTAATGGGTCTTACGATTATAAAGTTACCGGTGTTTTCAAGCCATCATCCAATCCATCGCATATTGATGCCAGATTTTTTATGAGCATTGCAGGCGGCGACATGGAAAAATACATAAGCCAGCGGCCCAATGATTTTGCTTCTAACAATATGTTCTTCACCTACCTGAAATTAAAGCCAGGATCAGATTATAAAGCTTTAGAGAAGAAATTTCCAGCCTTTGTAGAGAAGTATGCAAGGAAAGATCTGCAGGCAATGGGCTTTGATAAAAAGCAATTTTTAATTCCATTGAAAGAACTGCACCTGAGTACACTGGTAAATGATAATGTAACACCACAGGGTAGCCGTACCTATTTATATATACTTGCTTCCATTGCGTTGTTTACGTTATTAATTGCTTGTATAAACTTTATGAATTTATCAACAGCACGTTCGTCCAAACGCAGCGCTGAAGTTGGTATTAGAAAAGTATTAGGGGCCGAAAAGAAAATTTTAGTTAGCCAGTTTTTAGGTGAGTCTGTTTTTATGTCAATGCTTGCATTTGTGCTGGGTATGGTGCTGATGTACTTATTGCTGCCTTATTTTAATATAGCATCAGGAAGAAATATTTCTTTTGCTATTGGACAAGACTGGATGCTTGTGTTGCTCTTTCTTGCAATGGCCATACTTACAGGATTTATTGCCGGCAGCTATCCTGCATTTTACCTTTCTTCTTTTGTTCCTGTAAAAGTACTGAAGGGCAGAATCACCAATTCGTTGGCTGCTGTTTCGCTAAGAAAGGGACTGGTAGTATTTCAATTTGTGATTTCTGTAGTGCTCATTATTGCTTCTGTAGTGATTGCTTCGCAGATGGATTATATGCGGAATAAAGATTTAGGTTTTGCTAAAGACCAGCAACTGGTAATTCCTTTAAGAAGTACTACTGCAAAAAAAATAATGGTGCCGCTGAAGGATGCACTAAAGGGGAATTCTCAGGTGATCAATGCTGGGGCATCGCTTTATTATCCGGGAATTTTTAATCCATCCGATAATTTATTTTATCGTGATGGACAAAGTATGCTGGAAGGTAAGCGCACCCGGAGCAACTGGATTGATTTTGATTTTCTAAAAACACTGGATGTTAAATTGCTTGCCGGCAGATTGTTCTCAAAAGATTTTCCTACTGATACTGCATATAAGTTAGTGGTAAATGAAAAAACCATTAAAGAAGTGGGATTTGAATCTGCTGAAAAAGCCGTGGGACAACACCTGAATTTTGACTGGCAGGGTAAGCCCTATCATTTTCAAATAGTAGGTGTGGTAAAAGATTTTAATTTTGAAAGCCTGCGTGAACCTGTAACGCCTTTTGGTTTTCAAATTGGAACTGATCCTGCAGGATTTAATTATTTAGTAGTGCATACAAAGCCAAATGCTGTAAAGGATGTTTTACAGACTGCACAAAATGAATGGCGCCGGTTGAATCCAACTGAACCATTTGAATATAGTTTTTTGGATGCCGATTTTATGAAGAATTATGAAGCAGAAACAAGACTCTCTGCATTGGTTCAATATTTTACTATGATTGCTATTATTATTTCCTGTCTTGGTTTGTTTGGTCTTGCAACATTTAGTGCAGAGCAAAGAACTAAAGAAATTGGTATAAGAAAAGTATTAGGTGCCAGTGTTACTGGTGTGGTAGCCTTATTAAGCAAAGATTTTTTAAAACTGGTTGCACTTGCAGTAGTTATAGCTT
>CAZDHQ010000806.1:1709-2465 GCA_964505135.1 uncultured Ferruginibacter sp. | reverse complement strand
TTCCGCTAAAATGGGCATACAAGGCCAAAGCTGGGGTGGCTACCAGGTAGCTTATCTTATTACCAGAACAAAATTATTTAAGGCTGCCTGGGCTGGCGCACCTGTCGCAAACATGACGAGTGCTTATGGTGGCATCAGGTGGGAGAGTGGATTAAACCGCCAGTTCCAGTACGAAAAAACACAAAGCCGCATCGGTGCAACACTCTGGGAAAAACCGCAGTTGTACATTGAAAATTCGCCCTTGTTTCATTTACCAAAAGTGCAAACGCCTTTGGTAATTATGGCCAATGATGCAGATGGTGCAGTGCCTTGGTACCAGGGTATTGAATTGTTTACAGCATTGAGAAGATTGGGCAAACCTGTATGGTTATTGAATTACAATGGCGAAGCACATAATCTGGTGGAGAGAAGAAACCGCAAAGACATCCAGGTAAGAGAACAGCAATTTTTTGACTGGCAGTTGAAGGGCGAAATTCCTGCTAAATGGTTAACGGAAGGTGTGCCTGCCATTGATAAAGGAAAAGATTGGGGGTTAAAACCGGAATGATTCTGGGGCAGAGGCGGATAGTTTAGGGGACTATCCGCCATTATTTTAAAATATCCCGCTTTAAAATTCCACCCCGAATATCATACGCTGTGGTTGAGATGGGTAATAATTTATCTGATAATTTAGTTGCGTTCTAATAACACAAATTTGATCAATAGTAATGGATGGGAAAAGGGTGTTTTAACGGTATTTTGGATGGGGGAATTAAC
>CAZDHQ010000806.1:0-1699 GCA_964505135.1 uncultured Ferruginibacter sp. | reverse complement strand
TGATGAGGTACTTTTAACTGATCCAGGCTTTGCCGCAATCGTTCGCTGTGTGTATCTGTGATAAAAACTTGTCCTTCATTTTTACAACAAACCCATTCCAGCAGTTGGTGCATACGTTGCTGATCCAATTTTTCAAATACATCATCCAGCAGTAAAATCGGTGCAGCATTTTTTTTAATTCTTATCAATTCAAACTCTGCCAGCTTTAAAGCAAACAGCAAACTTTTTCTTTGTCCCTGCGATGCAATATTTTTAAATACCTGGCCATTCATCAAAATACCGATATCATCCTTGTGTATGCCCCCGTTTGTTCGCTGCAGGTAAAAATCTTTTTCTCTTACATCGTTTAACAATGAATAAAAATCTGCATTGTTTAACTGGCTTTCGTATTCAAGACTTACCAGCTCCTTATTGCCTGAAATATCACTGTAAAACTGTTGCACCAATGGAAGGAGTTCAGCAGCAAAGTTTTTTCTTTTCGAGTAGATGTATTGCCCGGGCTGTACCAATTGGTCGTCTAATATTTCCAGCAATGGCCAGTCGGTTTTGCCCTGTTCCGCAAAGCGCTTGAGCAAGCCGTTCCTTTGCTGTAGTACTTTATTGTATTGAATTAGTTGTTGCAGGTAACCAGCATCCACCTGGCTCAGCACTGTATCTACAAATCTTCTTCGTTCTTCACTTGCCCCGGTAATCAGTTCCACGTCATCAGGAGCAATCATCACCGCAGGAAACCTGCCAATGTGCTCAGAAAATTTATTGTACGGCACATCGTCTAACGAAAATTCTTTTTTTGCCGTACCCCGGTAAATACAAACTATTTTATGGTCATCTATTATTCCTTCCAGTCTGAATCCCTCTTTACCCCTCTCTACATTCATCGGGTCTGATTTGCTGAAATAGCTTTTGGTAAAACAGAGGTAATAAATCGCATCCAGCAGGTTGGTCTTGCCCTTTCCATTTAAACCACAAATACCCGTGATTCTTTCCTTAAAATTGAAAGAATGAAAATCATAATTCTTAAACTGTGTAATGGTGATTTTGCTCAACTTTGGCATCGGCTGCAAGATAATATTAAACTGTCTGCACTAAACCTGACGCTAACGGATAATATTAAAAGAGAATAAAATAGTGGTTGCAAACAGCAGCGCCAATCCGCCAAGGAAAAAATAGTCAGCGATGCGTTCAAACATTTCAGAACGCCTGCTTTCTTTTCTTATCGAAAGAAAAGAAAGAATACAGCTCGTCATAAATAAAATAATGGCGCAAACAGTAACCTCATCCACAATGGTTTTCTCCGATTTGTTTAATACTTTTAAAGAGGTTAAAACAATAAAACAAATGCCAAGCAGGTTAGAAGAAGCATTCAGGATATGCGGCGATTTTTCTTTTGGTTCTTTTGCCATACAATGATTTTGGTTTGCAAATTGAAATACGAAGCCTTCAGTTGCTGTGATTGATTTGTTATTTACCAATAATTTCGTGTTGGCTCAAAATAAAATCTTTTGCACCGGAAACAGGGATTTAACCCTATCATTTTAATGAATTTAGCTATTCTAAAGGCCTGTTTCATTTTCACATTTTCTCCCTTATCTTTGCCACCTAAAATTGTAAATCATTGGCTACAAAATTCACGAAGGAAACCTATTTATACTGGTATGAATTAATGTTACTCTTGCGCAAGTTTGAAGAAAAAACGGGG
>CAZDHQ010000805.1:0-2471 GCA_964505135.1 uncultured Ferruginibacter sp. | reverse complement strand
CCATCCGGTGTTTTCAGCATGCGGCCAAATATAGCGTTCACAGGATTAAAGGTATAGTCTGTAACACCAACTGTAAATGTAGTAGGCGCTGGTGGTGGAGGCGGAGGTGGTACAGCTTCCTCTCCAGCAGCAGGTTTAGGTGCTGGTGCTGCTTTAGGCGCTGGTGATGGAACCACTATTACCATATACCTATTATACTCCAATAATTTCTTTAAGAACTCAACTCTTTCAGGCGACACATTTTTTTCTACAATACCGCACTTCACTCCATCGAGTTCTTCAAATTCATGATTTTTATTTATGGCCATAAGAAAGGATGTCTGATTTAATGATGTATGATTTGGGATTTATCTACTCCCCGTTTTACTTTACATCAACGATTGAATGTATTCATAGATCATACTGATAAATCCTGTTGCTACAATACCTGCAGCACAAATAATCAATCCAATTTTTACCGGCATTGGCACCGTTATTGTTTCTACAGGTGTTTCATTCTTATCCATAAAAATTGCCCTCACAATTCTTAAATAGTAATACAATGAAATCACCAGGTTGAGTGCCACGATGATGATGACAATATAACTTGCTTCGCCTGCACCGGCTGTGATCAAAAATAACTTACCAAAGAAACCTGCTGTTGGTGGCACACCTGCCAAAGAAAACAAGGCCAGCGCAATCATCCAGCTCAGGAAAGGATTGGTTTGATATAAGGCTTTGTACTGATCAATTTTTACTTTGCCTGTTTTTGATTCAATCAAACCTGCAACACCAAAAGCGGCCAGGTTACTGAAAATATAGATCAATACAAAGTATACTACTGCACTGGTGCCTGCAGTTGAATTACTGGTAATAGCAATTAAAATAAAACCTACCTGTGCAATGGAGGAGAATGCAAGGAATCGTTTGATATCCTGTTGACGCAATGCAAAAAGATTTCCCACCAGCATAGTGACGATTGCCAAGAGTGTAATCAAATTAAACCAAACAGCATGCAATGGCTGAAATACCTTATACAATACCGTTAGAAAGATAAAAGCAAAAGCTCCTTTGGAAACAACGGATAAAAAAGCAGAAGTGGCTGTTGGCGCTCCCTGGTAAACATCTGCTGTCCACAAATGAAAAGGAACGATGGATAATTTGAATGCAAAGGCTGCGAACAGGAACACAAAAGCCAGCACCTGTAAAGAATTAACAGTAACCAATGAAGGCAATGCTTCAAAATTAATAGTGCCTGTAGCGCCGTAAACCAATGAAATGCCAAACAGCAAGATGCCGGACGAGAATGCAGAAGATAAAATCATTTTCATGGCAGCTTCTGATGATATTTTTTTCTGCAGATCAAAATTAGCCATGGCAGCCACCTGGATACTTGCTAACTCAAGCGATAAATAAAACATCAGGAAATTGCCGCTGGACAGTAAGAAAAACATTCCCAGCAATGCAGACAACATCAGTATAAAATATTCAGCCAGGTGCTCAGATTTTTTAAACCAGTCTGCAAACAACAAGGAGATAAGCAATACAGCCAGGCTCAATAAATTTTTCTGGTAGACAATTAATGCATCTGTTTTATACAAGCCGCCAAATAAGCTTCCTTCTTCCACATTAAAAAACCCTACTGCAAAGTTCAACGCCAATAAAACTTGAAGCAACAGCAAGGTGGTACCATTACTCAACCCTTTACCCACTTTAATAAAAAGCAGTAAAAAGATGATAACAGTTATCACCAGTTCAGGCTTCATTAATAATAAGAATTCATTCATCCCGATCCTTTTATTTTACTCCAACTACAGCCGGAGCTATTTTTTGCATAATGATATCTGCACCTGGTCCAACCAAATCATTTAACCAAAATGGTGCAAGGCCAATGGCCAATATGCCCACAATTAAAACTATTGCCGCAGTTTTTTCATACCATACAGCATCCTGCAATCCAGCATAGGACTCTTTAATTGGTCCCATTGCCACTTTACCAATTGCTCTTAAAATATACACTGCTGTTACCACGATGGACATACAAGCCACAATGGTTGCTATGCGATGGAAAGCATCTGCATTTTGCCAGGAACCAACAAAAATCGTCATCTCAGCCACAAATCCACTTAAGCCCGGTAACCCCAGCGAACACAATCCCACAATAAAAAGCAAGGTGGAGATAAACGGTATTGTTTTCATCAGTCCGCCCATTTCATCAATCTGCCTTGTATGTGTGCGTTCGTAAATCATGCCGATGATAGCAAAGAACAGGGCTGTCATCAAACCATGACTTACCATTTGCATCACTGCTCCTACGATCGCAACCTTGGTCAGCATGCCAATACCGAGCAATACAAAACCACAGTGACTTACCGATGAGTATGCATTGATGTATTTAAAATCCTTCTGCATCATGGTAGCGAAAGCTCCATATAAAATAGCGATGGAAGAAAGCACAATGATGATGTTGCTGTATTCTTTCGCACCTTCCG
>CAZDHQ010000804.1:0-2477 GCA_964505135.1 uncultured Ferruginibacter sp. | reverse complement strand
AAACAGAAGTTTTATAATGAGCGATCATTCCTTTTAATTCATCATAAAAAATTTTATTAATAGCATCACTGCCTTGGGACTTATACCAACTTTTCGGAAAACGTTGAGAAAGACCTGCACCCCGCTGGTCGTAAAAAACAACCCGATAGCCCTTTGTTGCAAGGGTTTTGCAATTGAGCATATAACGGTAGTCTCCACCAGGCCCGCCATGAATACATATAATCAATGTACTGTCTTCGGGGCCAAAAGCTTCAGAATGCAGCAAAGCACCGTTAACGGAAATCGAGGGCAGCAAAGAGTTCTGGTCAACCGTTTTTGGAACTAAGTTTCCAGGCTCATCAATATACCTTTCTTTACTGCAGGAAAAAGCGAATAGCGAAAAGATGATGAAAGATAAATAAATACTGAACTTTTTTTTCATACTATTTTTTTGTTTTAAATACAAGCCAGGGTTTCTTTGTTATTGAAAAGTATATGACATTGCCGAGTTGGGGTTAGTATATACCTGGGACTTTACAACCTGATTATTGACCAATATTTCCAGCTTTACGGTTTGAGCAGGATTGACAAAATATCCAAGGGTTATAATATTGTTTTTGTTTACCGTTTTGGTGATGGTTTTCGTGAATGGTAATGCAGGGTTATCAGCAGTAGTCTGCCCCCCTGTTTCGTTATCATAGATTATTGATACCAGGCTATTAGTTATTGTACTGCTAACCCGGTAGGTGATACTAACTTGTTTTGGATAAGTATTAGCATCGCCAGAGCCTGATTTTTTGCAAGAGGATGCAAGTAAAATGAATAATCCAATAAAAACGGACGTCTTAAATAGTTTCATTTTTTAAAATTTTAAGTATGTTATATAAAGAGGATGATTGTCTTGTAATTAATTCGATGCCATTGTAATTAGTTATATTCTTTATCAACCTGAATAGCTAATTCTTCGGCCAGTGCCAGGCCTTCCATACTAAAATGGATGTAATAGTGCTTTCTAAAAAAGATAGCAATACATAAAATATTCTCCATTCACTAATCGATGAAATACCAACGAGTAAAGTGAACAGGGTTAAGAATACACCAATTGAAATATTTAAAATCCTGTTCCATTTCGGTGGCAGCATGAGTGAAAGAAAAATCATCAATGAAGGAAGTGTCAAACTGCAAGTTGCAAAAAGCAATTTGTAAGGAGTGTTCAGCATGTTTTTCCCGTTTAGCAGCCCTTCAGCTTTTCCCGGAACGTATAATTCAAAATAATCACCATAGATGTACAAAAACATTACGGAAGTCCAAAGTGCTGAGAGCACCAGTTTTATATTGATTTTAGAATCCTCGTATTGCAACTTTTTACGCTCCATTTCTTTTTGTTTTAAAACCAAAATATAACAGCCAAAAACATGTACCGATTTCTGCAACTGCCGGCAGCATACTCATATATTTTCCTATACCGATTTGAGAATAATTTTCAAGTAAAGTATTGCCGGTGAAATTTATTAAATAACCAGTGCAACCTAACATCAATAAAACACCTAAAATTTTCGGTATAAACCCTGACCTGTAAACCAGCAATCCAAATGGGAAAAGCCAAAGGCCCCAAAACACTGTTGCAAGCAAAATCCCGTAATTATAATGATGAAGAGAAAACATTAGCTTGCTTTGCAAGTCTTCTACTGAAATATTTTGTAAAAAAGTTTCTTTTCCAGTGAGCGTAAGTGCTGCATATTTATGTTGCAAATTGTTAAACGACAAAGGCACACTTAATAAAGCCAGTATCACCATTGCCCTGGCATACACCTCGTTAACCGTTCTTAAAAGCTTATATAAAACAAATGGCAAAAAGGTAAATGCCACATAACAAAGTACGCTGCTGTAAATGCCCAATCTGAATAAGGAATGAGAAGCAGTAATATTATTAAATGTTACCGTGCTATTATTCCAATCAATAAGTTTTTTTGGGACATAGGCCAGGCTAAACATTCCTGTAAGTATTACTGCCAGATAAATAACACCCGCAATCGTTGCTGTATTTTTATTTGTATTCATATTTCTTTTCTTGAAAGAGGTTATGAGGTTTTACTTTGAAATTATTGTTGAAAGCAAGTGAAAGCAAAACGAGGAGGACTAACAAACCTATAAGCACAAATCGTTGACTGTCTGAAATTTTTTGGATTTCATTTTTCTGTTTTATGTCACATATTTCTCCAGGACAGTATTTTGCTTTATCTTTTTTTAAAATGCCATAAAGTTTGCAACCCAGGCAAATGCCGAACGCTGATTCAAAAAACATCAGGATTAAACAAATAAGACAGGCAATTCCTGTAATTGCACTGTAGGCATTAACAACCACCAGAAGGAAAAACATTACTGTTGATATTGCAAACCCAATGTACCAGGCAAACTTTTTCTGTGCGGCACCAACATATTCAGGATTTTGGTTGCTAACGATAAAACGGCCAATGATTAAAAGCGGGGCAAACTTT